>NZ_BORF01000020.1:0-78322 GCF_018333035.1 Bacillus sp. J41TS8 | reverse complement strand
GAAGGCAATAGTTTGGTGGCGATAGCGAAGAGGTCACACCCGTTCCCATGCCGAACACGGAAGTTAAGCTCTTCAGCGCCGATGGTAGTTGGGGGCTTCCCCCTGTGAGAGTAGGACGCCGCCAAGCTGTTTATATATCTTTACCCTGCATGAATTGAAGCTTATCTTATTCCGCAGTAGCTCAGTGGTAGAGCTATCGGCTGTTAACCGATCGGTCGCAGGTTCGAATCCTGCCTGCGGAGCCAATGCTTCCATAGCTCAGCAGGTAGAGCACTTCCATGGTAAGGAAGAGGTCAGCGGTTCGAGCCCGCTTGGAAGCTTAAGTGAATACGTTGATATGACAAGGTTTCTCCTATGGTGGAGAAAGCTTTTTTTGTTTTATGATATTTTGCTTTCAACTTATAGAATGTATAAAAGCAGGCTTAACGCCTGCTTTTATTGCTATACCCTCTCATATAAAACGTTAATTGCGACTTCTAAGACAAGAAGGAACAACATATAACTCCCGTACTTTAACGTATCAGGTTCATGCTGTTTTGAGTCTTTAAAAGTCCATATAAATAATGCTACAACGCCAATAACGGTCACGATTTTGCTAAGCGTTAATAAAGACATGACAACCTTCCTTTATATTGAAAATTATTTATTATCCATCTTCCATATTTATAATTAAAATCCCTTTTAACCGTAAAAACTTTTTCTGCTATTAAACAAGCTCTCTGACTCGGATGACAGAGAGCTTGTTTAAATATGTTTAAAATCCATTTAAAATAGAGAAGATCCGATTGTTTACACTGCCAAAAGATTTGATGTTGTTTTGGATGTTAGAAAATAGAATGACGTATCTGCTCCCTGTCAGACTGAAACTGTTTAATATGTTATAGCCGGGCATGACACCGTGACTAGAATAGCTTCCCGGCGACACATAAAAGCCCATACCGTATGTTGCTTTGTTTGGCGTAAACATTTTCATAAAACTTTCATTGGAAATGATTTTTCTTTCGTAAAGTGCTTTATCAAATAAATACATATCATAAGCGGTCATATAAATATCACCAGCCCCATAAAGCTGTGATAAATTCGGCATGTCAGGCGTATAAAGCTCTTTTTGCGGGTTTAATTTATACCCTGTCGACGGATTTGACTCTTTAGCAAATGTTTTATAAAAGCCTGCGTGTTTCATACCGGCAGGTTTAAAAACGTGCTTTTTGATGTATTGATCGACTGGTTCACCGCTTACCATGGAGACAATGTATGCCAGAACCGAGTAATTGGAGTCTCTATAATCCCATTTCCCAGTTGGGTATTTTACGCCTCGTTTTTCGATATCTTTCATTAAATCTTCCGGCGAAATATATCCGTGGCCTTCTTTGTGCCCCCTAATCCCTGATGTGTGTGTCAAGAAATGATAAAGGGTGATCTTTGAGCCGTTTGGAAAGTCAGGAAGATACTTAGAAACGGGGTCATTTACTGATAGCAATCCCTTTTCCTCAAGCTGTAAAATTGCCGTTGCAATAATGGCTTTTTGTGATGACCCAACATAAAAGACGGTGTCCGGTGTATTGGGGACCATTTCCTCGCGGTTTGCATATAAATACCCTTTGCTTGTCACAACGTTTCCGTCTTCTACAATTAATGCTGTGCCGCTGAATCCAATGCTTTTTAAATATTGATCCAATTGAGCATTATCATTTTTTGTGATGATAGGGTTCTTTTTTGTTTCATTTTGATTTGTCTTCTTCTTTGCTTCAGGCTGTTCTTTTTTTTCAGTTGCCTGTAGTTGATTTTCTTGGTGATCTCGCATACCGCTTGGAAGTGCAAGATAAATTACCCCACAAACAAGAAGAAAGGAAAGAATGATGAGCCTTCTTTTTGTTTTCTTCTTTTTTCTTTTCTTTATTCGCGTTCTGTATGTTCTTGCCATGGCGGGTACTCCTTCTTTTATATGTGACGTATTTACTGACGCAATAACCCCTTAAAAAGTTTCTTCAAAATGCTAATATTTTCATACATGGTTTGGGATAATGCCAAAATTTACATTTTATTTACACTTGAATAAGAACAAATGTTCTTATAAAATAAAGATATGAGGTGAGACGATGAATAAGCTGTTGTATCGTTCAATGGAAGACGGTTTTCCGGTAGAAATCATTTACATGAAAGAAAGTAGTTTTTCTAAACGGGCGATTCTCGTGAAAGAAATTAAAAACGGTTATGTGAAAGCATTTTGCTTCCAAAAACAGCAGTTCAGAATGTTTAAGATAGAGGCCATTTTAACCGTGTTCCCCTATAAAAAAAGAAGCATAGCTCATTATGCCTAAAAGCTGCTCTTTCATCTTGCTGTCTTCTTTTCTGTATTCCCTTCCTGTTTTGATATTCCATCTTTTGTTATAATGAATGTAAATTCGATTTAAAGAGAGCGGGCGTTTTACATCTATGCTTCAGACGATCAATAAAACACTTGGTAAGATTATGCCTTTACTGACGCCTTTAAGTGTTGTCAGCGGGGTGTTGCTTGCGGATTACTTAAATGGGCTGGCGGGTCTTGTGCCGTGGATTTTTGCGTTTATGACATTTGCCGGCAGCCTTGGGGCAAATTTTCAGTCGCTGAAAACAGCGATGGTTCATCCCTTGCCGATGCTACTCGCTTTATTTGTTTTGCACATATTTATGCCTGTTCTGGCATGGAGCACGGGGCATCTTGTGTTTAGCGGAGATTCATTAACGATTACAGGGCTTACCCTTGGTGTTGTCATTCCGACGGGTATTACGAGTATGATTTGGGCTGCCATGTATAAAGGAAACATCGGCTTAACACTATCGATTATTTTAGTGGACACGATTCTTTCGCCTTTCATCGTTCCGTTCAGTCTTTCCATCCTGGCCGGGGCGCATGTTGAAATGGATGTAATCGGTATGATGAAAGGTTTAGTCGGAATGATTGTGATTCCTTCTTTGTTAGGAATGCTCGTCAATCAATTTTCAATACCGGAGCGGACAGCGCGTTTAAGCGCGAATTGCGCTCCATTTTCGAAAATCGGGTTAGCCGCCGTGGTGGCGATTAACAGCTCAGTTGTCGCTCCTTACCTGAAAAACGTCGATTTAAAGTTTTTAACGATAGCCGTTACGGTTTTTTTGGTGGCATTTACTGGCTACATGACAGCTTGGCTGATCGGTCGGCTGATGAAACGGCCCCAGGAGGAAATCGTGGCTTTAATTTTTACCGGAGGAATGCGGAATATTAGCGCCGGCGCTGTGTTGGCCACCGGATTTTTTCCGCCGCAAGTGGCGGTGCCCGTTGTCATCGGCATGCTGTTTCAGCAGATCCTGGCTGCGCTATATGGGCATTTGCTTGCAAGAAGCGAGCTGAAAAAAACGTATCATTTAGACAAAAAAACGAGTCTGCCCTCATAGTTGGCAGACTCAAACCTTACAGGAGAGAAAAACAATGAAAACCAATAGGGTAAGTGTGATGATTTGGACTTTAATTTCCGCATTGTTGTTTTGTTCTTTATTAGTCACAGCTTCACTTTCTCCGCTCGCTCATTCAGGCCCTCATGCTAATGAGTTTGGCACTTTGGGGATGTGGGCGGCAATCGGAACCGTTTTGCTCTTTTATATGCTGCCCCTCGCTGTTTTTATGGCCGGGTTTGATGCGATGAAGTTTGTGATGGCTGTTCTTTGCGGATTCGGAATAATCATCGCGCTGACTATGATTCCAGTGGTTATGTTGATTGGCGCTTTTGGCGGATATGCTTCTGCTTTATTGGGCGTCGTATGCCTTTGCATTCTGTCAGCGATCGTGAATGTGATTTGGTTAGTCGCCGCTTTTCGCAGGCCGTCAGCGGCTGCTTCTTTCTAATATTTAAAAACCGCTTTCCCGCGTTGTGTTCAAGTTCGCCAAGTTCCTTTTGCGATCAGGTGGACGTTTCCCCCGATGTGAATTTCTATGCTGTTTTCCGTTGTATGCGCTTCAATATAAAGCAGGGAAGGCCGGTTTATTTCATACCCTTGTTCAGCCCTTATGCTGAGGTCATTTTGATTAAAATAACCGTGATGCAGTAAATATCCTGCGAGATCCCCGATCGCGCTTCCTGTTGCCGGATCTTCGGGAACGCTGAGACAGTCGCAAAAAACTCGTGTATTGATATGATTTTGTTCATGATAGGTTTCCGTAGAAAAAACGAGCAGACTGGCTTCTGTTTCTTTCATAAAAGCTTCAAACCGATCCTTGTTGATTTTGCATTTTTTAACTGCACTTAGCGAATTTAACGGGACGATAACTGCTGGCAGACCTGTGGAAACCTCTTGTATCGGGAAATCCAAATCCATATCACATGTGTCGATACCGAGTACTTCTGCCATCATTTCTTTATCAAAAGTTCGATTAAATACAGGCGGATTTTGCTTCATCCAAATGATCTGATCTTCACCTTTGTCAAACGATACCGGTATTGCGCCTGCTCGAACATTTAAAATGACGCTTGAAGATGGTTCAGTTTCGATTTCATTCTTTATGATAAACGCTGTGCCCAGCGTCGGATGTCCTGCAAACGGAATTTCTTTTTCCGGGGTGAAGATTCGGACATCATACCCGCTGTTTTCCTGTTTCCCTAATATAAATGTTGTTTCGGAAAAATTAATTTCCCTAGCTATTTTTTGCATTTTATCACTTGATAGGTTCTTTTCTGCTTTAAAAACGGCGAGCTGGTTTCCTGTATATTTTGTTTCTGCAAACACGTCCACAAGGTAAAATTCCATCCGATGTCTCTCCCCTTTAAAATGACCTTCCTGCCCTAAAGGCAGTTTTACATATCTTACATGAGATGAGAATCATTGAACAGTCTAAAAAAATAAAGAAGAGCGGATCCCGCTCTTCCTAATAAAGCAAATACTTCTTTCTGATATTCATAAACCGTTTTTGATCTGCTTCGTATTTTTTGACGATTTCATCAATTGAAGCGCCTTGTTCAATCATAGCTTTGACCCATCCATTCCCGATCAGACGGTTGAAATTGCCTGAAGGGAGGAACTCAAAGTCGTCCGGGTAGAGGTCATGGACGGTTTTGATGATCGCGATACCGGTATTTACAGGCTTAAAAGCGGACCTGTTTGTCACGTAAAGCTCCACCCCGTGGCACAGTTTATTTTGATGCTTTGAAAATGTCGGAGTGAACGAGGCGGCTCTGAATCGGACGCCAGGAAGCTTCAGACCGTTTAATTTTTCGGCGAGTTCCGTACTTTTCATGTAGGGCGCACCAATTAATTCAAAAGGCTTTGTCGTGCCCCTTCCTTCTGACATATTGGTTCCTTCAATTAAACCTGTGCCCGGGTAGACGATGCCCGTATCCGGCGTCGGCATGTTCGGGGAAGGCAGGACGAAAGGAAGACCAGTGTCTTCAAAGAACATCTGTCGCTTCCACCCTTTCATTTTGATGATGGTTAAATCGGCGCCGATGTTAAATTCGTCATTAAACAGCTTTGCCAGTTCTCCTGCGGTCATTCCGTGCTTTAAAGGGATGGGATACATTCCGACAAATGAAGAATAATCTGGATCAAGGACAGGTCCTTCAACTTTTAAGCCGCTTTGCGGGTTTGGCCGGTCAAGAACAATGAATGGAATGCCGTTTTCTTTTGCTGCCTCCATCGAATAAGCCATTGTGTAAATGTAAGTGTAAAACCGCGTTCCGACATCTTGGATGTCAAATAGCAGGACATCAACGTTTTTCAACATCTCCGGTGTCGGTTTTCTCGTATCTCCGTAAAGGCTGTAGACGGGGAGACCGGTTTTTTCATCAATATAAGAGTCAACCTTATCGCCGGCTTGAGCGTCTCCCCTTACACCGTGCTCTGGACCATAGAGAGCGGTCAGCTCAATACCGGGGGCTTGGTGAAGCAAATCGATGCTGCTTGTTAATGCTGAATTGACACCGGTTGGATTTGTGATGAGACCGACCCTTTTTCCTTTTAATATGCTTTTCTTGTTCATGATCACTTCAATACCCGGTGAGACCTTTGCTTTCTTTTCTTTGTCCGGAAAGGCCGCTGCTGCGGTTAATGTACTGAAGACAAACATTCCCGCAAGCAGCCAGATCGCTTTTTTTCTCATTATGACCCTCCTTTGTGAAGCGGCTTGCCGTTTTTAATATTCAACCCGTAGCCGAACGGGTAAAGGGTTTCTCCGGGGCGTGTGACCGAAGGAATGTCTACGGGCAATGTTCCTTTAGGCTTTGCCTTTCCGAAGATAACTTCCACTCCGGCCGGAATATTCGGCTGCCTGAAGCCCCCGTTTGCATAGCCTTTAAAGCCGTATACTGCGATCACGGCAGCGGCTTCTTCAAAATTTGCCGTGTCATAAGGGTTTCGTAAGCTCATTAAGACAAATTTTTTCCCGTTTGCCTGAGCGTATTTCATGGCGGCGCGCGGAAAAGCAGTTGCCCACTTGCTTGAGTCTTGAATGCTGTCATCAATGACACCGTCGTTCACAACAGGATCGTTTTTGACTACATATGATCCTGTGATGACATAATCGGCCTCGTCAATTTTCTTTTGAATCTCTTCATCAAACGTTTTTTCTGCAAATCGATATTCGACGACCTTGATGTTTTTCTTTATTTTGCTGATGGTTTTGGCGATTGCTGCTGTTTGCTCTTCGTATGGGGCGAGAATGAGGACGGTATCCCCTTTTTTCGGTTTGAATGGCAAGGTGCTTTTTTCATTTTTAAGAATGGTGACGCTTTCTCTTGCCATTTTCCTTTCGGATTTCATGTGTTTGTTGCTGCCGACCGTTTTCAAGGCGTATTTGATTTTTTTCTGAAGCGGTTCGGAGCCGGTGTGATCGATGATACCGCGGTTTATTTTTAATTGAAGGATTCGCTCCACCGACTGATCGATTTGTTCGATAGGGATCTCACCTTTTTTAACGGCTGTCAGAAGAGCTTCGAATACACGCGCTAGATTTTTTTCGGTCTCAAGCGATGTGACTTGTGCGGGCATGAGGGCGATGTCGACTCCTGCTTTGACAGCCATGACGACGGCTTCCTCCTGTCCGAAATTATCAGAAATGGCTTTCATATTTAAAGCGTCTGTTACGACAACGCCCTTAAAGCCGAGGTCTTTGCGGAGAAGGTCTGTCATGACTTTTTTGGAAAGTGTTGCAGGCACCATGATGTCCTCGCCGTCTTTTTTGCTTTTATAGGTTGTATTGTCAAAGGCGGGGAACTGGACATGCGCTGTCATGATCATGTCAATCCCTGCATCGATCGCTTTTTGAAATGGCGCAAGTTCAATGCTTCTCAGCCTTTTTTCATCATGCGGAACAAGCGGCAATCCGTAATGACTGTCAACCGCTGTATCGCCGTGTCCGGGAAAGTGCTTTGCTGTAGCGATCATTTGCTCGTCCTGCAGGCCCTTCATCATCTGGATGCCGAGCTTTGAAGTCAGCTCAGGCTTGGAACTGAAAGAACGAACGCCGATGACCGGGTTGCCGGGATTGTTGTTGACATCAAGTACAGGACTGAAGTTCACGTTGATGCCCAGCGATGCTAATTCTTTTCCGATGATTTTTCCTGATTTGAAGGCATTTTTGCTGCTTCGCGATGCACCGACTGCCATATTCCCGGGCAGGTTTGTGCCTGATTCAAGTCTGGTGACAATCCCGCCTTCCTGATCGATCGTGATAAAGAGCGGAATGTCAGGACTCGCTTTTTGCAAGCCGTCCGTTAATCGTACAGTCTGCTCTGTGCCTGTGACATTTTCAGCAAAAAGAATGACACCGCCGAGCCGGTATTTTTGAATGATTCCCGCGACTTCGTCATTCATTTTTGTTAATCCTTTGGCGTTCGATTCCCCTTTTTTCTTCCAGTTTCTAAAGTCAGGCATCAGCATTTGTCCAATTTTCTCTTCAAGCGACATGCTGCTGACCATTTGTTTGAGGTGTTGTTCCGGCTGCTGTTTCGCTTCTGCTTCGCGAGCGGCGGGCTGCAAAGCGAGAGACGATAACAGCAATGCAATCAACGCGCATTGAAGAAATCTTTTCATATAAGGGTCGCCTCCTATTGGTGATGTAACGCCTCGTAAATAGCTGTAATGACGCTGCCGTACTTTCCGGTTGCAAATGCGTCACCTTCGAATTGATTCGGGTTTTCTTTAGGGTTGATGACAGGAGAGTGCTTTTTATTGGTTAACAACACAATGCCGATTTGATACACGGGATCAATGATGGTGACGGTTCCCGTCCAGCCGGTATGGCCGTATGCCTTGTTGCTGGCGTGCTTGCCGAACATCCACTCCATATCGGTATTGCCGTTAAGCCGCCATCCTAGTCCATATGTGGGATTTGTTTTTGACGGCTTAGTAAATTGTGAAATGACCGAACGGCTGAATAGATGCTGTTTCCCGTAACCGCCGCCGTTCAGCATGACTTGAAGGAGCACTGCTGCGTCGTCAACGGTGGAAAAAAGGCCGGCATGCCCAGAGACGCCTTCCATTGAATAGAACGCTTTTTCATCGTGGACTTCCCCTTGAAGCGTGTAAGTTCTGATATTTGGAAACAAGATGGTGCCATCTCTGGTGTTTCCCTTTCGTTCCGTAGCTGCAAAATGCGGCGGTTTAAAGCCCTTTTGGAGCGGATTAAACAAAGTATGCCGCAACCCGAGAGGCCGGTAAAATTGGTTTTCAACAAAGGTATCTAAACGCTCGTTTGTGACTTTTTCTATGATCAGCCCGAGGAGCATATAGTCGATGTCACTGTAAATTTGTTTTGTGCCGGGTTCATATGACAAGGGGGTTTTGACAAGATATTCAAGCGTTTTGCTCCGTGACTGAGAGTAGAGGTGTCCGGCTGCTTTCGGGTCGTAATAGTTCCAGCTTGCAGGGAAGCCTGCGTGATGGTGGAGCAAATCAATGACGCGGAGCCGGTTTTTTCCCTTTACATCGTCTTCCGGGTGATCTTTGAAATCAGGAAGATAATGTGAAATGTTTTTGTTCAAGTCAAGCTTTCCGGTGCTCACTAAATGCTGCAAGGCAAAATTGACGGCATACATTTTTGTATTGGAGGCGAGGTCAAACATCGTGTTTGCTTTCATTTTTTTTGGATGTTTGAGCGTCGAGAGGCCGTTGTATTTCTGCTTGTAGCCGTATGCTTCTTTTTTGACGATTTTTCCGTCTTTTATCAAAATCAAGGCAGCCCCGGGAAAACCCGCTTTGACATCCTGTTCGATCAGACGGTCCACGGCTTTAAGCTTTTCCGAAGAAAAACCGGCTTCTTCAGGTGTTTTCGCCTTCGTTAATACGGTATATGTCAGCTGACCTGTTGTCTCGTTCGCAATTGCAGTCTGTGCTGATGACGGAAGCGGGAAAAAGCATGTCAGCAACAATAGGGACGATGCTGCAGCGCTGATCATAAACTTTTTCAGCTTGCTTCACTCCTTTCTGTCAAAAAATGCATAGTGGGAATTTTAAACAAACGTTTAATCAAATTCAACTGCCATATCGTCTTTAAAACCAAAGAGATATGTTAAGGCAAAGCCGGCAGCATAGGAAATAAACAAACCGAGAATATACAAAAGAACTTGGTGGGTATGGACTAAAAATGACAAAGGAAGACCTGATACGCCTATCGATTCGGTCGCGATTTTGAAATACGCTTGAAAGGCTCCACCTACTCCGGCGCCGAGGCACGCGGTTAAAAATGGACGTCCGAGTGGAAGAGTCACACCGAATATGAGCGGTTCACCGATTCCGAGCAGGCCTGACGGCAGTCCGCCGGCAATGGCTCTTTTGAGCTTTGCTTTTTTTGTTTTGAAATAGATCGCAAAAGCGGCGCCTACTTGACCTGCGCCCCCCATAGCCAGAATCGGCAGCAACGGGTCATCGCCGATTGAATTGATTAATTCCATATGAACGGGTGTCAATCCCTGGTGCAGTCCGGTTACGACGAGCGGAAGGAAGGTGGCCCCCAGTACAAAGCCGGCGATAATGCCGCCGAGATCTAAGATGGCGAGAAGTCCTGACGTAATGGCGTCAGATATCAAGCCGCCGACAGGCATGAAGACAACGTAAGTGACGATTCCTGTGATGAGAAGGGAGACTGTAGGTGTGATGATGATGTCGAGTGAATGAGGTACAAGGCGCCTGACCCGTTTTTCGAGAAAAGCGATAAATGCAGCTGCGAATAAAATACCGATTAAACCTCCGCGTCCCGGCAAAAGCGCTTCACCGAAAAGCGAAATATCACCAACGGCCGGGTTAATGATTAAAATACCGGCTAATCCGCCGAGTGCGGGGGAGCCGCCGAATTCTTTCGCCGTATTGACCCCGACCAGGATGCCCAAATACGTAAATAAACCTGAACCTATTACCGTTAAAATAATGGCGGTTTGTGATGTTTCAGCGAGCCAGCCTGCTTGGATAACGGCTTTGGTGATTCCGGTAATCAAGCCTGAGGCGACCAAAGCGGGGATCAGCGGTATAAAAATGCTTGCGATCCGCCGAAGAAACAATTTGAAAGGCGTCGCGTTTTTCTTGGAAATCTCAGCTTTATGTTTGGCTGCGGATTGTTTTAAGTCAACGTCTTCCGCGGATTGAAGCAACTTCCCGAATTCGTCTGATACGTGCTGTACGACGCCGGTGCCGAGGATAATCTGAAGCGTTTCCTCCTCAACGACGCCAATCACGCCTTCAAGCGCTTTGATTGAGCCGATGTCGGTTTTTTGACTGTTGACAGGCGTGATGCGCAGGCGCGTCATACAATGGGTATAATCCGCGACGTTAGACGGGCCGCCGATGTGTTGTAAAATCAATTTTGCCAGGCCGGCATATTTTTTCTCATCGCTCATTTTATATCCCCCTTTTTTACAATTCGCTCATTCCCATCATGCGGATGGCCGCTTTTGTTTGATCAATATACTGAATGATGTCCTCGTAGCGCTCCGCGGCTATGCCTAAAAACAGAATGTCAATCATGTAAAGCTGAGTTAAACGAGAGGAGGTGGCGGCGCTGCGAAACGGCGCTTCGTTTGAGCATGACGTATACAGGGCGATATCGCTTAATGAAGAGACAGCAGACTGTCCAAACTGCGTCAGTCCAATGGTTTTAATGCCATGTTTTTTGGCGAGTCTGACTGCATTGGCGATTTCATGCGTTTCTCCTGAATGGGATATGGCAAACAGAACGTCATTCTCGCCGGCATTGGCGATTAATGTCGCGACAAGATGCATATCACTAAAAGCGGTGGCTTTTTTATTGATGCGCAAAAATTTCTGCTGGGCATCTTGTGCGACGATTCCTGAAGCCCCGATCCCGCAAAAATGAACCGTTTCTGCGTTGATCAGTATTTGAATCGCTTTTTGAAGATCTTCGTGGTCAATGTTTTCAAAGGTATCGCGAATCGCCTGAATCGAATTGCTGGTTGTTTTTTGAACGATTGAATGGAGCGGCTCTTGCGGTTCGATATCCCGGTATCCCTGATCAGACGGTTTCATTAAATCGCCGGCGACCCTCATTTTTAAATCTTGAAAGCCTTTCAGCCCCAGAGATTTGCAGAGCCGTATTGCCGCTGCCCCGCTTGTCTTTGCCGAAGAGCTCACTTCTTGAATGGTGCCGTTTACGACCTCGTGTGGGTTTTTCAAAATGTATTCGGCAAGCTTTCGTTCAGATTGCGGCAATTTGTGAAGCATATTCTGAATGATTTCCAATCCTCCTGCAGCCATTGTTTCTTCCTTTCTTCTTTAAACTTGGTCTTCATAAATGGATAGAGCTTTTTCGATATCGCCTTCTGATTTCTCAAGCAGGTTTTCGGAAGCGGCCGCATCTTCGTTTGTTTTCAGCATGATGATGGCGGTTTTGACTTGGTTATGGGATTTTTCTAACGCTAGTGCCGCCGCTTCTTTTGGAACACCTGTGACCGTTTGGATGATGCGAATCGCCCGCTCCTTTAATTTGTCATTGCTTACTTTTACGTCTACCATGAGGTTTTCATAGACTTTTCCCATTTTGATCATGGCCGCCGTTGAGATCATGTTTAAAATCATTTTATGAGCGGTTGCTGCTTTCATTCTCGTCGATCCGGCAATAACTTCAGGGCCGACGACCACTTCTATGCTGTGATCTGACACCTGGCTGATCGCCGAGTTTTCGTTGCATGTCAGTGAGACGGTCTTGGCGCCACTTTCCCTGGCATACTTCAAAGCGCCGAGAACGTATGGAGTCCGACCACTGGCGGCGATTCCGATTACGGTATCATTGTTTGAGAGGTTAACGGCTGATAAATCCCGTCTGCCGAATGCCTCGTGATCTTCAGCGCCTTCGACGGCTTTGTACAGAGCTTTTTCTCCTCCTGCAATGATGCCAATGACCGACTCGGGAGATATGCTGAACGTCGGCGGGCATTCAGCTGCATCGAGTACGCCGAGTCTCCCGCTTGTACCGGCACCGATGTAGATGATCCGTCCCCCTTTCTTTAACGACCCGACGGCGAAGTCAACGGCGGTCTTAACTTCTGGTAAGACTTCTTGTACAGCTTCGGCTACAGTTTTGTCTTCATCATTGATGATTTTCAAAATATCAATCGTCTTTGCCTGGTGAATGCGCCTGGATCTTTCATTCCGGCGTTCGGTCGTTAATGAACCTAAATGGCTGTTTTCCATCGACAACTCCTCCTGATAATGAAGTGCATATATTTCTTAATTTTCAGTATATTAAGAGTGGAATATTATTTCAATAACAAAAGGTAAATATTAAAATTTTATTTCAATGAAGTTCTAAACAACGGATTGCCGACATAAAATAAAGCGCAGATGAACTGCGCTTATGTTCAGGTATTACAGCTCGTCTATTTGGTGTTCGGAAATCACGCGGAAGCCTTCTTTTTTCAGAAGCGCCGCCGTAACGCCGTTGCCGGCTATTTTTTGGCTTGAGAAACTTCCATCGTATATATGGCTGCTGCCGCAAGACGGGCTGTTTTCCTTCAACACGATCGTATCAGCCTTGATTTGCCTTGCCATCTCCAATGTTAGATAAGCTCCTTTTATATACAGGTCTGTTACGTCTTTTCCCGATTGTGTGTTGATCACCGCACTGCCGTCTAAAACGTCTTCTCCCGACCCGCCTATAATTTCGGCCGGTTCCCTTGGCGTTTGAAATCCGCCGAGCAGCTCGGGACAAGCAATCACCGCTTTTTTTTCTTCAACAAGCTTATTGATTTTCCCCACATAGCTGTGCGATCCGTTATAGCGGCATTCCACCCCGGCCAGACATGAACTTACCAGTATCATTTTTCGCGTCCCCTCTCTTGCACATCAGATAGCCCTATTTTAAACAAAATTTCTGCGTTTTTCTCAATGTTTATGAATAAAAAATTTGAAAATAAAAATTTTAATTTACCCCTTTACAAATGGGGAGGAACCTGTATATAATAACTTTTGTCAGCTTTACGAGAGCTGCTTGAAACACGATGATGGCCCGTTGGTCAAGTGGTTAAGACACCGCCCTTTCACGGCGGTAACACGGGTTCGAATCCCGTACGGGTCACCATTCTTTTTTGGACAGCACGCTGCGAATGCCGGAATTTTTAAAAGGAAGGCATGCTAAGGTCGCAACGTCCTGTTGCAACGCATGCACTTGTACGTCCTGTACTGCGGAGGATTAGCTCAGCTGGGAGAGCATCTGCCTTACAAGCAGAGGGTCGGCGGTTCGATCCCGTCATCCTCCACCATTTTTTCGGATCGGTTTTTGTCACAACCGCGCCGGTAACTGCATAAGATACCGTATCATGCCGGTCTAGCTCAATTGGTAGAGCAACTGACTTGTAATCAGTAGGTTGGGGGTTCAAGTCCTCTGGCCGGCACTGTTTTTGGAGGGGTAGCGAAGTGGCTAAACGCGGCGGACTGTAAATCCGCTCCCTCAGGGTTCGGCGGTTCGAATCCGTCCCCCTCCACCATTATTGGGCTATAGCCAAGCGGTAAGGCAACGGACTTTGACTCCGTCATGCGCTGGTTCGAATCCAGCTAGCCCAGTTTTTGGACATCCTGTTAGGATGTCCTTTTTATTTTGTCTTTTTTGTATAACTATTCAAAAAAATGTCTTGTTGAGTCAATTCCGAATTGGAAGGTACAATGAAGGTCTGAAAGGGGGATATCATATGTTAAAACAGCAGATTTCAATGATCGGCGTACCGATGGATCTCGGTCAGCTGAGGCGGGGAGTCGATATGGGACCGAGCGCGATTCGCTGTGCCGGTGTTAATGAACGGTTGGAAAGCCTTTGTCAGGATATTGAAGACCTCGGCGATATGACAATCGGGCAAAGAGAGGATGAGAAAGAAGGCGGGGAGCCGGCATCTGAAGAGCTGAGAAACTTGAAAGCGATTACAAAAGCGAGTGCAAAACTTGCTGAGACCGTTGATAAGATCGTGGCTTCAGGTGCTTTTCCGCTCGTGCTGGGAGGTGACCACAGTATAGCGATCGGAACGCTGGCCGGACTTGTGAAGCATTATCAAAACCTGGGTGTGATCTGGTATGATGCGCATGCTGATTTAAATACGAAAGAAACGTCTCCTTCAGGCAATATTCACGGCATGCCGCTCGCCATCAGCCTGGGGATCGGCCATGAAGGGCTGACAGGCATCTATGGAAAAGAAACGAAAATTAAAGCGGAGAACATCGTCATCATCGGTGCGAGGTCACTTGATGACGGGGAAAAAGAATTGATTCGCGACAAAGGGATCAAAGTGTATACAATGCATGAAATCGACCGCCTCGGTATGACGAGGGTGATGGAAGAAACGATAGACTATTTGCGCGGCAGAACGGACGGTGTCCATCTGTCGCTCGATTTAGACGCGCTTGATCCGAACGATGCCCCGGGTGTCGGAACCCCGGTAGCGGGAGGCATCAGCTACAGGGAAAGCCACCTGGCGATGGAAATGCTGGAAGAATCGAAGCTGATTACGTCCGCTGAGTTTGTCGAAGTCAACCCGATATTGGATGAGAAAAACAGGACGGCTGAAGCGGCAGTCGCCTTAATGGGGTCGCTGTTTGGCGAAAAGCTGCTTTAGGTGCGGTTGAAGAGCGGCCTTAGGCTGCTTTTTTTATAAAAAAGTCTCAGTTTCATAATATTTAGATTGTATAATAATTTTAAGCTAATATTAAGCGCATGATCCCTGTCAAAGCATCTACACCCTGCCAAAAATTTGATAAACTATTTTTATGAATTTAATGAAACCTAATAAAAATCAATTCGTATACATAAAGACCGGTGAAGGCAGAGGTTAGATAAATATGGAAACAATGATTAAAAAAAGAATCAAACAGGTGAAAAAAGGCGATCGTAATGCATTTGCAGACATCGTGGATATTTACAAAGACAAAATTTATCAGCTTTGCTACCGTATGCTCGGCAATGCGCATGAGGCGGAAGATATTGCGCAGGAAGCGTTTATCAGAGCATACGTGAATATCGACAGTTTTGATATCAACCGGAAATTTTCCACATGGCTTTATCGAATCGCAACCAATTTGACCATCGATCGTATCCGTAAAAAAAAGCCGGACTATTACTTGGATGCAGAGGTGGCGGGGACTGAAGGACTGACGATGTATTCCCAGGTTGCGGCGGATGTTGCGCTTCCAGAGGATGAAGTGGTTTCTTTGGAGCTGCACAGCACCATCCAGGAAAAAATCTTAAGGCTTCCCGATAAATACAGGACGGTCATCGTATTAAAGTACATTGATGAGCTCTCACTCATTGAGATCAGTGAAATCCTTAATATTCCCGTAGGTACGGTGAAAACGAGGATACACAGGGGCAGAGAGGCTCTCAGAAAACAATTAAGGGATCTTTAAGTGGGGTGATGAAATGAGCTGTCCGGAGCATATTGTTCAGCTTATGCATAAATACCTTGACGGAGACATACTACCGGAAGATGAATCGCAATTAAAAGAGCACCTCCAATCATGCGAAGACTGCAAAAAGCACCTTCATGAAATGGAAAAATCCATCGCTCTTGTCCAGAGCACGTCACATCTTACAGCTCCGGCGAACTTTACAGCCGATGTGCTGGCGAATCTGCCGAAGGAAAAGCGAACGGCATCGATCAACAGGTGGCTTAAAGCCCATCCGTTTTTAGTGGCGGCAGCTTTGTTTATCATTTTGATGGGCGGCAGCTTTTTCTCCAGCTGGAAAAACGATCAGGATTTCAGCGTATCCAGCCAGCCCAATCTCGTAGTGAAAAACAACACGGTCATCGTACCTGAAGGCAAAGTTGTCAAAGGCGATGTGACCGTGAAAAACGGAAAGCTGATTATAGAAGGCAAAGTCGACGGCGATGTCACGATTGTTAATGGCGAAAAATATACGGCTTCAGCAGGACAAGTCACTGGTCAGATCCATGAGATCAACGAAGTGTTCGACTGGATGTGGTATAAGATTAAATCGACCGGAAAATCGGTTTTTGACATGAAGGAGTCTAAAGAGTAGAGCAAAGCGGGCGAATAAGCTTTGCTCTTTTTTTATGAGGGGCCGCCATTTCACTTGGAAAATCAATTTGTGCTATAATAGCGTCTGTATATGTAAAAATAATAGATCATACCATTTTGAAACATATTAACCTTACTAATGACTGAATTCTTGGAGGACGAGGAAATGGCTTTTGAGGATATCCCTTTCTTGCAGTACCTCGGCGATGCCGTTGATATTCTCCTTGTTTGGTACGTAATATATAAATTAATGATGGTCATCCGCGGGACAAAGGCGGTTCAGCTTTTAAAGGGAATCGTGGTCATTGTTCTCGTCAGGCTGGCCAGTCAATATTTAGGATTAAGCACCCTGCAGTGGCTGGTTGACCAGGCGATCACATGGGGGTTCCTGGCGATCATTATCATCTTCCAGCCTGAATTGAGGAGAGCGCTGGAACAGCTGGGGCGGGGGCGCTTTTTTTCGAGGAGCGGAACACCTGAGGAAGAGCAGCAGCAGAAAACGATTGATGCGATTACAAAAGCGATTAAATATATGGCGAAACGCCGGATTGGCGCGCTTCTGACGATTGAACGGGAGACGGGAATGGGCGATTACATAGAAACGGGGATCCCTTTAAATGCAAAGGTCAGCTCTGAGCTATTGATCAACATCTTTATTCCGAATACACCGCTTCATGACGGCGCCGTAATTATGAAAAATGATGAGGTTGCTGCAGCCGCCTGCTACCTTCCGCTTTCTGAAAGCCCTTTTATTTCAAAAGAGCTTGGGACGAGGCACAGAGCAGCAGTGGGAATCAGTGAAGTGACCGACAGTCTGACGGTTGTCGTATCCGAAGAAACGGGCGGCATCAGCGTCGCCAAAAACGGAGACCTTCACCGTGATTTATCGGAAGAGGCATTGAAAAACATGCTTGAAGCGGAATTCAAGAAAAATTCGCGAGAAACTTCCTCAAATCGCTGGTATTGGAGGGCGAAGAAAAATGGATAAGTTCTTAAACAATCCCTGGGCTGTCAAAGTAGTCGCATTATTATTCGCGTTTCTTCTTTACTTTGCGGTCCACAGCGCTCAAGCGCCGACTCCGAAGAAACCAGGTGAATCGTTTTTCCCGACATCGACGACAGACGAAGCGACGCTCACCGATATACCGGTCAAATCGTTTTATGATGATGAAAACTACGTCGTAACAGGCGTGCCGCAGACGGTGAATGTCACGATTAAAGGCCCGACAGGAACCGTCAAGAAGGTCAGACAAGTGAAGGATTTTGAGATTTATGCCGATATGCAGCATCTGAAAACAGGCAGGCACAAAGTCGAGCTGAAGGCCAGAAATGTTGCCGAAGGCCTCACTCTGACCATCAATCCATCGGTGACAACCGTGACCATCGAAGAAAAAACGACGAAGGAATTCCCGGTCGAGGTTGATTTTTATAATAAAAACAAAATGAAAGACGGCTACACGCCGGAGCTGCCGATTATCAACCCGAAAAACGTCAGCGTCACCGGCTCAAAAGCCGTGATCGACAGAATCCAAAACATCAAGGCGACGATCAATTTAGAGGGCGTCGACCAGACGGTTGAAAAAGAAGCCAAGCTAACAGTGTACGACAGGGACGGAAATGTTCTTCCGGTTGAAGTCAGTCCATCCGTCGTTAAAATCACCGTTCCCGTGACAAGCCCTAGCAAAAAGATTCCCGTCAAAGTTGACCGGAAAGGGAGCCTTCCGGACGGTATCAGCATTTCCAGCCTCGATATCAGTCCGGGAGAGGTAACCGTCTACGGGCCGCAAAATGTTCTTGATTCGTTAGAATTTGTCGAGGCCGATGAGGTTGATTTAAGTAAAATGAAAGATGACACTGAGTTGGAAGCCAACATTAAAGTGCCGGACGGCGCTAAAAAAGTGTCACCCGAAAAAGTGAAAATCAAGGTGAAAGTTGACAAGGAAGAAGAGAAAAAACTGAAGAACGTTTCAATTAAAACCGCGGGGCTGAATGACAGCCGGGATCTTGAATTTCTCGATCCGAAGTCAGGCAAGCTGGATATCACGGCAAAGGGCTCGACAGCCGCGATCGAAAAACTCCAGCCTTCCGACGTCGAGCTCTATGTCAATGTGGCGGATCTCGATGACGGCGAGCATAACGTGAAGCTGGAAGTAAACGGACCGCAGAACATGACATGGTCGCTGCCGCGGCAGAGCATTCGAGTGAAAATCTCATCTCAAACAACCCAAAACGAAAAAAATAATGGTCAGAATGAAGAAGAAGAGAATCATTCTGAAAAGGATTCACAACCTTCATGAATCAAAAAGGAGCGATATTAATGGGCAAGTATTTTGGTACAGACGGTGTAAGAGGCGTGGCAAACAGTGAACTTACACCCGAGCTGGCCTTTAAAGTCGGACGCTTTGGCGGATATGTCCTAACAAAAGATAAGGAGCGCCCCAAGGTGCTGATCGGCCGTGATACGCGCATTTCCGGGCATATGCTGGAAGGTGCCCTTGTTGCGGGCCTTCTTTCGATAGGAGCAGAAGTCATGCGTCTCGGTGTGATTTCGACGCCCGGCGTCGCATATTTGACGAAGGCTATGGACGCGGAAGCGGGTGTAATGATTTCAGCTTCCCACAACCCTGTCGAAGACAATGGAATTAAGTTTTTCGGCGGCGACGGATTTAAGCTTTCCGATGAGCAGGAGCTTGAAATCGAGCGTCTGATGGATCAGCCTGAAGATCACCTGCCAAGGCCTGTAGGCGCTGATCTGGGTATGGTGAACGACTACTTTGAAGGCGGACAGAAATATTTGCAGTTTCTTAAGCAGTCTGCTGATGAAGACTTCACAGGCATTCATGTCGCACTTGACTGTGCGCACGGGGCGACATCTTCGCTGGCGACCCACCTGTTTGCCGATCTTGACGCAGATGTATCAACGATGGGGACTTCTCCGAACGGATTAAACATCAATGACGGAGTCGGCTCGACCCACCCTGAAGCCCTGGCCGAATTTGTGAAAGAAAAGGGAGCTGACGTCGGCATGGCGTTTGACGGGGATGGCGACCGCTTGATCGCTGTTGACGAAAAGGGGAATATCGTAGACGGCGATCAAATCATGTACATATGTTCGAAGTACTTGAAGAGCGAGGGGCGCCTGGCGGACAATACAGTTGTCTCTACGGTGATGAGCAACCTCGGCTTTTACAAAGCGCTTGAAGCGGAAGGCATTAAAAGCGTTCAGACAGCTGTCGGCGACCGCTATGTAGTGGAAGCGATGAAAAAGGACGGGTTTACTTTCGGCGGAGAACAGTCGGGACATCTGATTTTCCTTGATTACAATACGACAGGCGACGGCCTGCTTTCTGCGATCATGCTGATGAACACGATCAAAATGACAGGTAAGTCTTTGTCAGAGCTTGCGGCAGAGATGCAGAAGTTTCCGCAGCTCCTCTTGAACGTGAAAGTAACCGATAAACATAAAGTAGCGGAGAACGAAAAGGTAAAAGCGGTCATCGAAGAGGTTGAGAAGGAAATGAACGGTGACGGCCGCATCCTTGTGCGCCCGTCCGGCACCGAGCCGCTTGTCCGTGTTATGGCTGAGGCGAAAACGAAGGAGCTTTGCGAGAAATACGTAGGCCGCATTGCAGATGTCGTGAAAGCTGAAATGGGAGCGGAGTGATTTTCCGCAGAAGACTGACGAACGAGACATGCTGATTTGACATAAGATAAAGGGAACCGTTCAATCTTGGAAAAAATGTGAACCATTTTGAAAAATGTTTGACGGTTCCTTTAGTGTATAGTAAAATCAGCTTGTCTTGTTTAATTTAAAAGGAAAGGCAGGGCAGAACCATTTTTTATAGTTATAGCGCCCGGACTAAGCGTGCGGATGAAACAGCTTAGTTGACGAGGATGGAGGTTTATCGAATTTTCGGCGGATGCCTCCCGGCTGACCACAAGATCACAGCCGCAAGGATTTCCTCAAACCAAAGAGGCGACTCTTTGAACAAAGGGAAATCGCATGATCTTCCATAAAAAACATGTAGGAGGGGACGAAGAATGTCCCCGCCTGATAAGCAGACTTTCTTCGTCTCCTGCCTGCGACTTTAGGAGGAAGAAAATTATGTGTGGTATTGTAGGTTATATTGGCCAGCTTGATGCAAAGGAAATTTTACTTAAAGGTTTGGAAAAGCTGGAGTATCGCGGCTACGATTCAGCTGGAATCGCTGTAGCGAACGAAGACGGCGTACACGTGTTTAAAGAAAAAGGACGGATTGCCGATCTTCGCGAAGTCGTTGATGCAAATGTGATATCGCAAGCGGGAATCGGACACACACGCTGGGCGACTCACGGGGAACCGAGCCGTCTAAACGCTCACCCGCATCAAAGCGCATCAGGCCGATTTACACTTGTTCATAACGGCGTCATCGAAAACTATGTTCAGCTGACGCGCGAATATTTACAAGATGTAACCCTTAAAAGTGATACGGATACAGAGGTTGTCGTTCAAGTGATCGAGCAATTCGTCAATAACGGTCTTGACACGGAAGAAGCGTTCCGCCAAACGCTTATGCTGCTCAAAGGCTCTTATGCGATTGCATTATTCGATCATGAAAACAAAGAAACAATCTATGTTGCGAAAAATAAAAGCCCGCTTCTTGTCGGCCTTGGAGACAATTTCAATGTGATCGCGTCTGACGCGATGGCGATGCTTCAAGTGACAAACGAATACGTGGAGCTTATGGATAAAGAAATGGTGATTGTCACAGACAAAAAAGTTGTGATCAAAAACCTTGACGGAGAATTGATGTCACGTGCCTCATATATTGCAGAGCTTGATGCGAGCGATATCGAAAAAGGCACATACCCTCACTACATGTTAAAAGAAATCGATGAACAGCCGCTTGTCATGCGGAAAATCATTCAGACGTACCAAGATGAAAACGGCAAGCTTTCCATTCCTGGAGACATTGCAAATGCTGTTGCAGAAGCGGATCGCGTCTATATCATCGCCTGCGGAACGAGCTATCATGCCGGTCTTGTCGGCAAGCAATTTATCGAAACATGGGCGAAAGTTCCGGCTGAAGTCCATGTCGCAAGTGAATTCTCTTACAATATGCCATTGCTTTCCGAGAAGCCGCTGTTTATCTTTATTTCTCAAAGCGGAGAAACGGCTGACAGCCGCGCGGTTCTCGTACAGGTTAAAAAGCTCGGACACAAAGCGCTGACATTGACCAACGTACCGGGATCCACGCTTTCCCGTGAAGCGGACTACACGCTTTTACTGAATGCCGGCCCGGAAATCGCGGTAGCGTCAACAAAAGCATATACGGCGCAAATCGCAGTTCTCGCTATTTTGGCAGCTGTAACTGCGGAAACCCGCGGCAAAGCACTCGGCTTTGATCTTGTTAAAGAGCTCGGCATCATCGGAAACGCGATGGAAGCCCTTTGCGACCAGAAAGACGAAATGGAAATGATCGCGCGCGAATATTTGACAGTAACACGCAATGCTTTCTTCATCGGCCGCGGCCTCGACTATTTCGTCTGCCTCGAAGGATCCCTGAAGCTGAAAGAGATTTCTTACATTCAAGCTGAAGGCTTCGCCGGCGGTGAATTGAAGCACGGTACAATCGCATTGATCGAAGACGGCACACCGGTCATTGCCCTTGCGACACAGGAGCACGTCAATTTAAGCATCCGTGGAAATGTCAAAGAAGTGACAGCCCGCGGCGCCAACCCTTGCGTGATCTCCTTGAAAGGCCTGGAAGAAGCAGACGACCGCTTCGTCCTGCCTGAAGTGCATCCGGAGCTCGCACCGCTCGTCTCCGTCATCCCGCTGCAGCTAATCGCATACTACGCAGCGCTGCACCGCGGCTGTGACGTTGATAAGCCACGGAACTTGGCGAAGAGTGTGACGGTGGAGTAAGGCGACGTTTGAAATAATAGTTTGTACCCCTCTTGGATTGGATGATCTGGAGGGGTATTTTTGTGTTTGAAAGAGAAATAAGTCTTATCAAAAATCGAACTCTGGTAGTCTGAAAGTGCGCTAGATTATAATTGAAAGGATGTGTAACCATGAACAACGAGACGTACATTGAAGTCAACAGAACATCGCAGTTGATGAATAAAATGAGAAAATTCTCAGTGCTGATTGATGGTGTCGAGGCTGGGAAAATCAAAGATGGCGGGAGGCTGCGAATTGATTTGGAGCCTGGCGAACATGAGATCCAAGTGAAAATTGATTGGTGTGTAAGCCAAACTTTGAGGTTTACGTTAGATGAAGGAGAAGCTTTAAAGTTTAGATGCGGAAGTCCGGTTCGTGGATGGAAGATGTTCTTCGGACTTTTTTATGTATTGGCTGATCCAGAAAAGTATTCGTTTATTGAGCAGGAATAGGCGGTTGCAAGCAGCTTTGGTCTGCATCATCGCCATCATACGCTGCACCGTAACAACCTGACGAAAAGTGTGACGGTGCAGTTTTTTATCCGCAGATGAACATGAAGCGGTGTCAATGAAAGAAAAAGCCTCATCCTTTTTAAAACACCTTATTTCTATAAATCCGAATCGACAGAAGCCATGAACACCCGTATAGCGTAATAATTGATATGGCAACGATCAGATACAGCAGAGCATTTTGTAAGGATAGCAGCATGTGAATCAACTCTCTAATTTGATCGTTCAAATTTTGAACAACAAAATTGACCGTTAGCATATACAAGCCAAATGCAACAATAGAAGCAATCAACAAATAGTTACTTTTGAATTTATAACAGAATGGCAGCATGAATGAAGCAGCTGTCATCACAATGGCGACCATTAGCAAAATGTCTTTCCAGATCGTAAGTTCCCGGTGAATGATAAAGTTTACGATCAATATGGCTGCAGCCACCATAGATGTAAAGAGAACGACGACAATATACTTTGAACTGACAATTTCTTTTCGTGTATAAGGCAAAGAATTGAGAAGCATATGTATAGAAGACTTTTCATCTATTGACATGGCATTCATAAAAATAGCAATACTAAATGCAATTCCAACCCAGATGGGGGAAGCATCTAATGTTAAATAAACACATAACCCCAAAAATAAAACTGCCAATGTTTTTTTCTGCAAGACAATGTCCTTACGTATTAAGTTGAACATGCTCTTTAGCTCCTTTCTTCGTATAAAACATAATATCTTCCAGAGTCGGTTTTTCAATTAACACCATATCCCCAAAAATGTTTTCTGTTCGTGATTTATTCGCAGTCAATGCTTCAAATCCATGAGTTGATTTTCGAACCGCTATAAACTCCTGTTCGGTTTCCCGGTCCAACAACTCCATGCCGCCTTTTACAATTGCATATTGTTCTTCAATCTCGTAAAAGTCCTTTGTAAAGATATGCTCTCCTTTATGAATGAACGTGATATAATCTGCAATCTTATCTAAATCAGTTGTTATATGAGTTGAAAAAAAGATCGTCTTATCCCCATCTTGCATGAGCTGATGCAAGATTTCCAACAGCTCACGGCGGAAAATCGGGTCCAGTCCGGCCGTCGGTTCATCCATAATAATTAGTTCCGCATGATGGGACAAAGCGACGGCTAATGATGCTTTCATCATCATCCCTTTTGAGAACGTCTTGATTTTTTTAGTGAGCGGCAAGTTAAATGTGTTCACATAATCATTGAATACTTGTTCATCCCAATTGACATAGGATCTTTTCACAATATCTTTCATTTCAGTCAATGTTAAATGTTCATAAAATATGTTCGAATCAAATACAAAGCCAATTCGTTGTTTGATTTCTTTCTCATGCTCCTTGTAATTCAAGCCAAATACCGTAATCGTTCCGCTGTCAGGCTGCAATAAGTTCATGATCAGTTTAATCGTTGTCGATTTCCCCACGCCATTTCCGCCGATAAATCCGGTGACAAAACCTTTTTTTACATTCATTGAAAAGTCCTTTAGTTGAAAACCATCGAACGATTTATGAACATGCCGGAGTTCAATTACATTGTCCATCATTCTTCCTCCTGATATAAAATGGTAAGCAAATCTTTTAATTCTGTAAGGGGAACGCCAATGTCTTTGCTGTTTTTTATCGCTGCTGTCAACTGCTCTTCAATTGCTTTCATTTTTCCTTCTTTCATCATTTCGTTATTCTGATCTGATACAAAAGAGCCTTTCCCGACTACGGAATAAATGAAGGCATTCTTCTCAAGTTCTTCATAGGCGCGCTTTGACGTAATAAGGCTGACATTTAGATCTTTTGCCAATTGGCGCATAGAAGGCAGCGGCTGTCCAGGCTTCAATTCATCGGCAAGAATATGATCCTTAATTTGGGTGTAAATTTGTTCATAAATGGGTTGCTTTGAACGATTCGAAATTATAATTTTCATTTCAAAACCTCTTTTATTTATACACAATATATACAATATGTACAATATACACAAAAATTGCCTGAATGGCAACGATTTTTTGTACTGAAATTTTCTTGATACTCTACTCACGTCACCTTTTACACTTATATTGAAGAATAGATAGGAAAGGTGACTAAAATGGATGAAGAGCCATCAAAAAAAGCAATCTTTTCAGTACAATTAATGCTTGGAATTTCACTTATTCTTGGTGTTATACCTCCCCTTATTATGTTTTTAATTTCAAGAAAGAAAGACTTATATTACGGTGAATCAAGTCGCAAAGCACTTAACTTTCATTTGACGATTTTCCCATTGTTTGTAATTGGTAGTTTTCTGCCTTCATGGGTTAAGTACGTTATATTGGCTATAGAAACATTAATAATCATGTATGCTATTATTCGAATAGCTTTTCAAAAACCATATTATTATCCAGCCATTCCTTACATTAAAAGTAAAGATGAAAATATAGAAAAGAGGTATTCGCATGTCAAATAATATGTTGACAATCGGACAATTGGCTAAACGAACAGGAGTTTCTATAAGAACACTTAGGTATTACGATAAAATTGGTTTGCTAATACCAACCGACTACAAAGAAGGAGGACACCGACTTTATAGCCTTGATGAACTCTCACGTTTACAACAAATACAATCTCTTAAATTCATAGGCTTTTCACTTAAAGACATCGCAGATTTATTAAAATCGCAATTTATAGAAGAACAGCAACTTAGCTATTCAATTTCATTCAAAAAAAGAGAACTTATTGCAGAACAAGAAAGAATTCGTCAAACGATTGATCAGTTGGATCATATGAAAACTATTATCTCAGGGTATGAAAAGGTAGATATAAAATTATTTAGCTTTATTATTCACTCTATTCTTTTTGAAGAGGAAAATTTTAATGAATATAGTCAAGCTAAAGGTTCTATTCACAATTTTAGAAGCAGTGAAAGAGCTAATTTAGATAAAGAGTACTTTTCATTGTTTATGGATTTGAAGGAACTTATAGCAAACGAAACAAATCCTGAATCCGATGAAGCATTAAAATTTATCAAACAGTTGGTAGATATTTCTAACAGAACGTTATTAAAGATTGATACAGCAGAAATAGAATCAACGGTTCAATATAATGAACCTAATATACTCAATCCCTTCACGGAAGAAGAAAGAGCCTTTCTTAAAAATGCTTTTGCTTATATGTCAAAGTTACAAGAATGATTAATTGAAAAAGAGTACACCCAATGGCTAAAGAAAAAAATTGGCGCTCCCACTTTCTGTGTATAAAGCTTATTTACGGAGGTTTTAGTTTTGGTTCAAGAAATTTTCCAAAGGGTAGAAGAAGTCAATATTATTTATCAATTTATAGCAGTATTTATAATTGGATTTGTGCCTTTCCTTGAGGCTTTCGTAGCTGTACCAATCGGAATACTTTTAGGCCTACCATTTATTCTCGTAGTTTTAGTGGGGGCTACCGCTAACTGGCTGTCTGTTATGGCTGTAATAGTATTTTCTTCTTTTGTGAGATCTTGGTTTTCCAAAAAAGAAAAGAATAACACTGATCATTACATTAACAGACGTTTTCAAAAAGCAAAGTCATACTTCAATAAGTACGGAGTTCCCGGGATCTCACTTTTGGGTCCTATAATAGGAACAAATCACATTGGAGCATTGGTATGTATAATAGCGAAAGCAAATAAAAAAAGGATCATCGTTTGGCAAACTGTCAGTATAGTTATGTGGGCTGCGGGAACTGGAGTTCTGTTAATTTTCGGAGTTGATATCTACAATAATATAAAGAACTAGAATATACTCAATACACCAAATTTTATAATTCTCGATTTGGAAGAGGGTATCGCTTTTTGTTAGAAATATTATCTTATCCTTCACTCCGTCCAAAGTGTGGTGCTATTGCAAACTTATATAAGTATGGCAACTAACAATTATTTTTCGATCTACCAACGTATGCGTGTTGGTATTCATGTCAAACGCCAACGGTAAAAAGGTAGGGAATGTGTCGTTCAAGAAGTAAAAATTACCGTTGTATCATCACATGTTATGAGTGAGTTTATAAAGAAATATATGTTGCTGTCTTTTCCAAAAAGCAATGGTGGAAGTTTTTTTAATCCTCTTTCACAATATTTCAATTACCCGAAGAAAAAATAAACGGGCATATAACATATTGACAATTTGCGATATGAAGATATAATGATTGGTATGGAACCTATTGAAGTTTTCAAAGCTTTATCAAATGAATCAAGGCTGCAAATTTTGCAATGGCTGAAGGAGCCTGATCGTCATTTTGAACCCCATGAAGGGATTGATATGAACACAATCGGGGTATGTGTCAGCCAAATCACAGACAAATTGAAAATGACGCAATCAACGGCTTCTCAATATCTCGCTATTCTTTTAAGAGCCGGCTTGATTAAGGCGGAACGAATCGGAAAGTATACGTACTACAAAAGAGACGAAGAGGCCATCAGAAAGCTTGCTGACTTTCTTAAAACAGAGATATGAGCATTCAAAAAATAAACATCTCTAGATGATGTTTATTTTTACACCATACATATCGACATATTCCGATGTGTTTATTTTTTGATTTACATATCGTTATTTCGTGATATGTAAATGTATAAAACGAAGAAGGAGCGAACGATGATGTTTAGTGCTTGGAAAATTTATATTTTAGCGATCATCAGTTTTTTGGTAGGGACCTCAGAGTACATTATTTCCGGGATTTTGGATCAGATCGCCCAAACACTCGGAATAACTTTAGCTGCCGCGGGCCAGCTGATTACGATCTTTTCACTTGTGTATGCAGTTTTCACACCGGTTCTCATGGCGTTGACGGCAAGTATGGATAGGCGCAAGTTAATGATGTATGCTCTCGCTTTGTTTGTGATCGGAAATATTCTGGCCTTTACCCTGCCTGGCTATGGCTGGTTTGTTGCAGCGCGGGTCATTATGGCATTGGGGGCAGGCATGGTTGTGGTCACGGCATTAACGATTGCCGCCAAAATCGCTCCGGCGGGTAAGCAGGGCAGTGCAATTGCTACAGTGGTCATGGGGTTTACCGCTTCTCTGATCATAGGTGTTCCACTCGGAAGAATGACGGCAGAAGCATTAGGCTGGAAGTCTGTATTTGGAGGAATTGCTTTACTGGGATTCATCGCAATGATTGTTATATTCTTAATCTTGCCGCATACCGAAGGCGATAAGCCTGTTCCTTTGCTTCAACAGCTTTCTCTTTTAAAGAACCGGAAAGTAGCAATGGGGTTATCAATCACTTTTTTCTGGCTCGGAGGGTATTCCGTTGCATATACTTATCTGTCTCCTTACCTTCTGACCGTTTCAGGGATAAGCGGCAATTTGCTTAGCGGCTTTTTGCTTATATTTGGAATCGCCAGCTTGGTTGGATCGAAGTTTGGCGGATATAGCACCGATAAATGGGGCGTTCCTTTTACACTCGTTGGCGGGATGGCGCTGCATATCATCGCACTGATTTTACTGTCGCTTGTCACCCATTCCTATGTCGGAGTACTGTTGATTCTCATATTATGGTCGTTTGCCGCATGGTCTATCGGCCCGACACAGCAATATCACTTAGCGACGCTCGAACCGGAATTGTCAGGTGTATTGCTCGGCATCAATCAATCGATGATGCAATTCGCCATGGCCGTAGGTGCAGGCATCGGAGGAGTTTTTGTGGAAAAAATATCGCTCGCTTCTATTACATGGTTTGGGGCATTGGAGGTTACGATTGCGATTGTCGCTGTTTTGGTGACTTTCAGTTCGCATTACAAACGGAAAGCAGGACCTGTAAGAGAAATCAGCTCATAATACGTTGCCTTGATTGGTGTTGAAGATTCAATGGGTTCATTCCTCATATCTTACTTGTTTTTTTTCGAAGTCTGGCAGGTAGTGTTGAGCCGAAAAATCTAACACCCGCCCGTTGTAAAACGAGCGGGTGTTTTTTATTTAGTCCGCTAAAATCCGCAAATAAGCCCTCCAAGGGCCGACATCATCCTGATACCGTTTCGCCAGCACTCTTGCAATTTGCGAGATGTGAGTAAGGTCGTGGGCAACCCATGTCGAGATCTGTTCTCTCAGTTTGACGATTCCAAACTCAGGGTGCATCCCCGTTTGTTCGAAGTCGGTTTCAGGATCAATGATCTGCTGTAATGTTTTCAGGTTCGCCCGTCTGATGTCTGCAAACTCGTTAAGCAACTGTTCCATCGTTTTTCCGTCGTTTTGATTCAACTGGCTGAAGCGGTCGAACGGCGGAAAAGGTTCTGTTGCTCCTTCTGTCACGATCAATTTGATGCGCGGTAACCAATTGTTTTTTTCTCCTTCAATCAGATGGCCGACGACATCAAAGGCGTTCCACGTGTCTTCGCCTTCATTGCAGCTGATCCAGGGACTTGATAATCCGGTCAGCAGCTGACTCAGCGTTTGTGGTGTGCGCTCCAGGATTTCGATTGCTTCCTCGAGTTGAAAGTTCATGTGAATGACCTCCATTCATAAAAGTTCACGTCAACTGCCGCTCCGCAAACTCACGATACAGCGCATGCGAAGCAATCAGCTCGTGGTGCCGCCCCCGCCCTGTGATCTCGCCTTTTTCGATAAATATAATTTGGTCCGCGTTCACGATTGTCGATAGCCGGTGGGCGATGACGAAGGTGGTGCGGCCTTCCATGAGGCGGGCAAGCGCCTGCTGGACGATGGCTTCTGATTGGCTGTCGAGGCTGGCTGTCGCTTCGTCCATCATTAAAATTTTTGGGTCACGCAGAAAGGCGCGAGCGATGGCGATCCGCTGTCTTTGTCCGCCGGACAGCTTGACGCCGCGTTCGCCGACTTCCGTATCAAGCTGCTCTGGAAATTGTTTAATAAATGTGTCGGCATAAGCCATTTCCGCGACTTTCCACAGTTCTGGATCGTCAATGCTGTCGGCGTAGTCCAAGCCATAGCATAAGTTCTCACGGATGGTGCCGGATATCATCGGGCTGTCTTGAGATACGTAGCCGATCTGGCTGCGCCACGATTTCATCGACAGTTTGTTGATCGGTGTTTCCCCGATGTTAATGGCCCCTGAGTCCGGTTCGTAAAATCGTTCCAAGAGGCCGAACATCGTCGTTTTTCCGCCGCCGCTCGGACCGACAAATGCAATCATCTGCCCGGGATCGACGTCGAAAGATACCTCCCGCAAGACAGGCTCGTCATCGCCGTAAGAGAAAGATACATTCTCGACATGTATCGGAAGATTGGAGATATCCATCTCAAGCCCTTCCTGGCCCTCTTCCTCTTCAGTATGCAAAATCTCGATGATCCGCTCTGTTGCCCCTTTTGCTTTTTGCAGCTGAGTGAAAAACATTGTGAACGATGTGATCGGGAAGATGATTTGAAACAGATAAAGCAAAAAGGCGATCAGTGAACCTGCCGACATCGTCCCCTCAGAGACGCGGATGCCGCCGTAGCCGATGATGGCGACGATCACAATCATAATGACAAGGTGCATAAACGGGGAGACAAGCGCAAATATACGGGCTTCCTTGAGTCCGTATTGAAAGAGCTTCGAAATGCCTGATAGCCCTTTCATTTTTTCTGTATGCTCGGCGTTTGATGCTTTCATTAATCTGATTTCGCTTAATGTCTGCTGGACATGTCCGGTGAAGGAAGCTGTTTCATCCTGCAGCGTTTTGGAGATGCGCTGCATTTTCATGCCGAGCGGGATCATGATGAAGGTCGTGATCGGAACGGAGATCAGCATGAGCAGTGTCATTTTCCAATCCATGATCAGCAAAATGATCACCGATCCGACAATGGTGATGATGCCGGAAACAAACTGCGGAAAATGGTCGGAAATCAAGCTTTCAACAATGCCGGTGTCATTGACAACACGGCTGACGGTTTCACCGCTCGTCTTTTCGTCAAAGTAGCGGACAGGCAGGCGCAGCAGCTTGAACCACATACGCTCGCGCAGGGAAGCGACCACTTTTTGCCCGGCATAGGAAAGAAAATAGGTCGAAAACCCGTCGCAGACCGCTTGAACAATAAAAACGAGCGCAAGGATTCCCGCTAAGGCCAGATTGATCGAATGGACGGAAAAGCCGTCAACCATTTCCCTTGTCAACAGTGGAATGGACAGGCCGACCAATGTAGTGACGAGGCTTGCGGCCAAACCGACGGTTAAAGCCAGCCTGGGGACGCCGGATGTGAGAATCATGGTGAAAAACGGTTTCATGCTATTGTTGTTTTCTGTTTTCATTTGATAAACTCCTTATCGATATAATGTCAAAGAAGTGGATGGCGCAAGCTGTAACTCATCATATTACGATATACACAGCAGAAAGTTCCCGATCATTGCCGATTTTAGCTTCATGCTAAAAAGATTGACAGGAGAGATAATTGTAACTATTATTGTTACATATGGTTGATTGCATATAAGAAAGGAAGAAAAAACATGACGATAAATATTAAAGTATATTCCGATTATGTCTGTCCATTCTGTTTCCTCGGAAAAGACCAATTCGAAAAAGCGATCGAAGGCAAAGATGTGGAAGTCGAGTGGCTGCCATTCGAACTGAGGCCGCGTCCATCTGAGCAGCTTGATCCGTTAAACGACCCGTCCAAATTGGCAATGTGGGACGGCGCCATTAAGCCGCGAATCGAGGCTTGGGACGTCAACATGAAGCTGCCAAACGTCTCACCGCATCCTTATACAGATTTGGCTCATGAAGGCTATCACTTTGCAAAAGAACACGGTAAAGCGAAAGCGTACAATGACCGGGTTTATCAAGCCTTTTTCCAGGAAGATCAAAATATTGGCGACATCGACGTATTAACAGCGCTGGCTAAAGAAGCCGGACTGGATGAGCAGGCTTTTAAAGAAGCTTTAAGCTCCAGAACATATCAGGACGTGCAGCGGAAGGCGCTCCAACACGCTTACGAAGAAGCAGGCATTACGGCCGTTCCGACATTTATCATTGGCAATGAACGGATCGCCGGGGCCGCTGCGAGGGAAGTGTTTGAACAGGTGATCGAAAAAGAAAGCAAACAAAAACCTGTTGACGGCTTGCAGTGCGACCTTGACGGAAACAACTGCTAAGCAGGAAAAATGAGCCATTTGAAGAACCCTTTAATAGGGTTCTTTTTTTATACAGGAAAGAAGAGGGAAGACAGTTGACACTCCACCATTTTATTGCAGCCGATCAGGAGCTTCCGTTGGGGAGCTTCCAGGACCAAACAAAAGAAGGTTTGATTAGTATCGCTGAGCTTGATCAAGGGTACGAAATGGTCAAAACAAAATTCAGCAAGCCGTTTGTATATGAGGCGACCGGCTGTTTACATAGACCGGGAAATGACATAAGGGCGCTATTCAGCTATATCAATTCAAATATGCCCGAGGGTGAAGATATAGAAGTTTACTCTTGCTGGGACGGTGAGGAAGACAGAGAAAAAGACGACCGCTTAGACTTTTTCATTGATATAAACGCTCTTCAGCTGGGCAAGCATGTCAAGCTGGATAAAAAGAAATACATGGATGAAATTGCAGGCATGTTTTATTTTGAGGAGCGGCAGCTGGTCAAGATTCGTAAATAAAACATTTGCTGGCGCAGGGTTTTCACACCTTTTTTCGGCCGGTTCATTTAGATGTTCAATCAGTGCACGCGCATTGTCATAGCTCACAGGCTAAGTACGATTAAGGATGCAGATCTCATATTAGTGCTAAAAGACGGAGAGATTCAAGAGATGGGCAACCATTTACAATTGATTCGCAACCAAGGGTTTTACACCAAATTGTACAATTCAAACAATGACCAAGCGATTGTGGGAGGAGGCTAAAACAGTGAATGATTTATTTGATGAAATAAGAGATGAGTCGATTAATATTGGGGGGATTGATGGTTACAAATTCGGCTCCTTAAAAGAGATATTGCGAAATAAAAGATTTGTATTTCTTGGTGAAAGCAGCCATTGCGTCAAAGAATATATTGAGGCGAAGGCAAGCTTGATCAAATATCTGCATCAGGAATTAGGATTTCGTATTCTTGCTTTCGAAAGTGAATTGGGAGATTGCAGCATAGGAAATTATCTTTCAGAAGAACTTAGTGCCAAAGAAAATATGTCCGGTTCCATCGGGAAAGTTTGGCAAAACGAATTTATGCTTGATTTGTTTGAGTATATGAAGGAAACTCAACAGCGGCAGCCTTTGCATTTAACAGGCGTTGATGTTCAGCAGAGCATGGATAAGCACTTTTCCTCCTACATGCGTTCGCATTTGACAGGGGATCTCAGGAAAACGTTTGTAACATTTGATACGCGTACAAATGAGATGCTCGATAAAGATTATATGTTAAAGCGGCGTTTTAGGAAAACAGTAGAAGAAATTGAAAGAATAGGCCAAGGACTGATAAGGGAGCTTGAAAAACAGACTTTCCCCTCTGCTATGCTTCGTGATGTCGTGTTACAGACGATGAAAAACAGACTCAATTATTTTAAGGCGAATTTTACAAAAGGTTTTTCAAAATTGTTTGAATATCGTGATGAATTAATGGCGAAGAATCTTGAATTTTTATCTCAGCATGTTTATCCTGATGAGAAATTTATCATTTGGGCTCACAACCTTCACATCAAAAAACAAAGCAGCGTCAATCGGTTTTCACCATATCGATCATTTGTAGAAAACCTTCCGGAATTTATGAAAGAGGACAGTTTTGTTATTGGTCTTTACGCGGGAGAAGGAAGAATGGGTGACAACCAAGGAGGCGATCATCCTATCAAAAAAGTTAACAAAAAGCACATGGAGTGGCTGCTCAGCAATTCACCCCATCCCAATTTTTTTATACCATGTGCTTCAAAGTGGGGGGAAAAAAGTGGAAGGCTTTTGAGGGAGGAGGCTTGCGTATTTCTTTCAAGCCGGTTCAACAGTATGACGGAGTTTTATTCTTTAAAAAAGTAACCCCAGCAGTTGTTAATGTTGAATAGGATGTTGACGGGTTAAGCATAACCTCTAAGGTGAAGATCTCTGCTTATAGGAATTTTTTGTTGGGAAAAGAACTTTTTCGTTATATTAAATTGCTGGTGGCGGCCAAAAGGAGGAAAACTGAAAGCTGTTTTTTTGGTTTTCAATGGTGAATGGGATTATTGCATAGAGTGCACAAGTCAGACCCAGGGTAATTTCATGGACGTATTAACTTTTGGTAAAGGCGTTTATCAGGACATCCATGAAAAGATATGTTCGGCAGATGAGGAAGGGAATCCTGTTCCCGAGATGCCGGAGATGGTGGTTGAGGAGAAATATGAAGAACTCCAAAGGTAAACTGGTAACGCGTTCACAGTTTCTTGAGAGGAAGATCTTCAACAAATCATGATAAAGGGATGGCCGAAGGCTTTTCTTCACAGCTGGATCGCCTTGAAGACGATCTGAAAGCCATTCGTTAAAAGAGGGAGGGTATATTGATGACGACGTTTCCTGAGCATTTCATATAACCACGTAATCGCGGACCTCCTCATCAAGTTTTTCTATAACCATTAAAAAGAGGAGGTTGATATACATGCGTACAGAGCAGGAAATCATCGATTTGGTGCTGAAGGTCGCACGGGAGGACGACCGCGTTAGAGCGGTCGGTATGAACGGTTCGCGGACGAATCCGAATGTTCCGAAAGACCCTTTTCGCGATTATGATATGGTCTATGTTGTAACAGATATGCAGTCTTTTCTTGATGAGCCGGGCTGGGTTGACGTTTTTGGGGAGCGGATCATCATGCAGACGCCGGAAGCGATGGAGCTGTTTCCGAATGAGCTTGGCAACCGCTTTTCTTATTTGATGTTATTTACTGACGGTAGCCGCATTGATTTGATTCTTGTGCCTCTTGAAGAAAAGCTGGAATACTGCCGGGAAGACGGATTAACCGTGATCCTGCTCGATAAGGATCAGGACCTGCCCGTTATCCCGCCGCCGACGGATCGGGAATATTGGGTGCAAAAACCGTCCCCGCAATGCTTCGCCGACTGCTGCAATGAATTTTGGTGGACGTCGACATATGTGGCCAAAGGGTTGTGGCGGCAGGAAATTCTTTATGCACTCGATCATTTAAACCTCGTCAGGGCCATGCTGCTGAAAATGCTCGAATGGAAGGTCGGTTTTGAAACGGGCTTTTCGCTGAGCATAGGCAAGAATGCAAAGTTTCTTGATCGCTATGTTGATCGAAATACGTGGGAAAGGCTTTTGGAGACATATCCGCCAGCTGGTTATGAGCGTGTATGGAACAGTTTGTTTAAGATGTGGGATCTGTTTGAAGAGACAGCGGCAGCAGTCGCTGAACATCTGGCTGAACAATATCTTTTCGCAGAAGCCGAGAAAGTCAAACAGTACGTGAGACGCGTTCAGCAGCTGAAGCCTGATGCAAAGGTAATTGACTAATCAGATGATGGCCGCACTCCCGGCAGGTGAGCCGGGAGTGTGTTTTTTGCGGAGGTGAACGCCATGTTCAGTCTTAAAAAAATATTGAAGGGCCATTATGGAATCGACAGTGTGAACATTTCTCCCGAGCAAGGGGGATGGACAGCACTCGCTTATCAAGTAACCGATGGAAAAGCCGCTTTCTTTCTAAAAGTGTATGATAAAAATAGGGCATCGACAGCGAAATGGACGGCTCTGATTGATGATTATATGCCTGTTCTCAGGTGGCTGAGTGACCGCACCGCTCTCAGCGGGAAGCTGCCTGTGCCGCTTTTAACAACAAATGGAGAATACAAGTGCGAAGATGATGATGCGGTTTATGTGCTTTATGAATACATCGCCGGGGAAACCATTGGTGGCCGGCCGCTCGGCAAAGGCTGCGAGGAGAAGCTCGCCAGCATCATAGCGGAGCTGCACCGATATGACGAGACGATCCCGGTGAAGACAGAAAGAATAAAAGAAAACTATGATATTTCGTTTTTAGGCGAGATGAAACAATGGCTTGATCACCTTCCTTGTGAGCTGGCGCCACTCATTCAACCCTACATCGGATCAATCCGCGAGATGATGGAGGCAGCCTTGTCCCTGGCGGATGATTTGAAATGCAGCGACAGAAGATTGGCTTTGTGCCATACAGATATTCATGGATGGAATATGATGAAAACGGGCGGGGAATTGATTCTGATCGATTGGGAGGGCTTGAAATTGGCCCCTGTTGAAGCGGATCTGATATTTTTTGCCAATCAACCGTATGTACAAGAGTTTTTGCGGGTTTATCGCGAGACTCATAAAGGGTTTGAAATTGATCAGAACGCATTGCGGTTTTATCAGATCAGGCGAAGACTGGAGGACATATGGGAGTTTACAGAGCAGCTGGCGTTTGACATTCAGACAGAAAATGAAAAGGCAGAGACGATGAGCTTGCTGAAAAACGAGCTTGAGGCCATAGAGGACAGCAAGATCGACTGTTAAAAAGCTAAATGGAGGAACATCTGTGAAAAATTATCGTACTTTATTTTTTGATGTGGATGACACACTATTAGACTTCGGTGCAGCGGAAAAGTCAGCACTGCGGAAGCTTTTTCAGGAACAGCAAATTCCTTTAACAGCTGAAATAGAAGCGAATTATAGACGTATCAATCAAGGTTTATGGAGGGCGTTTGAAAAAGGGGAGATAGACCGCGGCCAAGTGGTCAATACGCGTTTTTCCCTTTTATTCAAAGAATATGGTCTAGAGGCTGACGGCGTTTTGCTTGAGGAGAAGTATCGCAGCTTCCTTGAAGAAGGGCATCAACTGATAGACGGCGCTTTTGAATTAATTGAAAGCCTGCAGGATCAATATGATTTATATATCGTGACGAACGGTATTTCAAAAACGCAGTATAAGCGTCTGCAAGCTTCGGGATTATACCCGATGTTTAAAGGGATTTTTGTTTCAGAGGACACCGGTTTTCAAAAACCGATGAAAGAATACTTTGATTACGTTTTTGAACGAATTCCTCATTTTTCTGCCGATCAAGGGCTGATCATCGGGGATTCATTGACAGCGGACATAAAAGGGGGGCGGCTGGCCGGATTGGATACATGCTGGATGAATCCAGACATGTCAGCGAATCATACGGACATTGAGCCGACTTATCAAATTCAAAGGCTTAATGAACTCCAGCACATTTTAAATCATGGAAAAGTACCTTCGGCCTGATTGCTGCCGATACGAGTAAATCGGTTTTCCATTACCTTTGTCTGCAAACTGCAACAGGGAGGATGCGGAAGCTGAACTTCCGACGGCCGAGTTGCGGTGGATTTTCCGGGAGCTAAATTAAAACCAAGCAGAGGAAGCCTGGTGAAACATGCAACGAAGAAAGGTTTTGAAAACTGCGGTTTTTTCGTTAGTCGCAGTTTTTGTTCTGTTATTCAGCGCGTTTTTTGTGTGGAGCCGTTTCACATATGAACCATCAAACAAACTCAAAAAGATGATCAACCTTGATCAAGTCGAAAGTAAAAACGGTGTTTACACTTTTCAAGCGGATGGGGCAAATACCGGGATCATTTTATATCCTGGGGCAAAAGTTGAACCGCTTGCTTATGCTTACATCGGCGAAAAGCTGAAACAAAATGGTTACAGTGTCTTTATCCCGCGCATGCCTTTTTCTTTGGCCATATTCAATCCGAATCAAGCAGAAAGAATGATAACAGATAACAGTAATATTGATCATTGGTATCTCGGGGGACATTCTTTAGGAGGTGCGGCAGCAGCCATGTACGCCAAAAAGCATCCAGATAAGATTGACGGGCTTTATTTTCTCGCCTCCTATCCTTCTGATTCACAATCGATAAAAAGTGCGCCGTACCGTGTTCTTTCTATATCAGGTGAACGCGATGGCCTTTCAACTCAAGAAAAAACAGCAGCCTCCGGAAAGAACCTGCCTGATACAACAGTGTTTGAGGAAATCAAAGGGGGAAACCACGCCCAATTTGGTATGTACGGCGAACAAAGGGGGGATCGTCCCGCGAAGATCCCAGCTGTTAAACAGCAGGAGGAGATCGTGAACGTGATGCTTGACTGGATCAAATCATAAAGAAAGCTCTCGCTTTTTGCGAGAGCTTTTTTTGTTTATGATCCTCTCCTTTAAAGCGCTTTAACCCGTTTCTTCATTTGCCGGCTAAGGCCTATACGGAGCCGTTTGAATCATTTGAATAAAGTTGCTGGCGGAAGGAGCAAGGTGATCATCTCTTCTAATGCATAATGAAATAGGATTTTTTAAATCGACTTGTTCGACATGAACCCGCGCTATATCTCCCCGGTCAATATATTCGTTTACTTCAAGAGAGGATGTGAAAGCGACTCCATAACCTTCCATAACCGTTCTGATCGTTTCATTCAATCCGTTTATTTGTATACCTATTCTGGGTTTGTCGACATGATGCAATGTGCATAAAGAAATTAATTTCTCCCGGGAAAGACTTCCTTCTTCACGAAAGATAAAAGGTTCTTTCACTACTTCTTTCAATGTCGTGTACTGTGATGCAAGCCTATGATTTTTATTGACGACAAACAGCATGTCATCTTCTAAAAGCAGCGTCCCTTTTATGAAAGGATCGAATTCCGTTGTCCCGCCGATCAGGCCAATGTCCGCTTCATAGTTGATCAACTGCTCACAAGCTTTTTGAAAGTTCGTTGTCGTGATTTCAACTTCTGTCTTGGGAAATTGCTGTTTATAGCGGCTGAGCCATCTTGGCAGCAAATAATTGGCGGGGAGGAAGGTGGCGGCAATACGCAGTTTTCCAATTGACCCTTCCCTTAACTGTTCCACGTACAATTCAATTTCTTTTTCAAGTGAGAACAGCCGCTTTGCCTGTTTTGCAAGCTCTGCGCCGGACTGTGTCAGCAGAATCCCCCTGCCTTTAGGAACGAATAAGGTGCAGTCGATCTCGCGTTCTAATTTCTTAATTTGAGAGGTGACGGCAGGCTGGCTGATGTTTAACTGTTTGGCAGCTTGGGTGACGCTGCCTGTTTCCGCGACCGAATAGAACAATCGCAGTGCATGAAGATTCATATTTCACACCTCTATTTATAAATAAAAGTTATCAATATCAAATAAAGATATATTAGAGTTATCTAAATACTTTTACTATTATAAAGTTGAACAACATGTTTTACAAGAAAGGAGAAACGGCTATGAGTACGCTTATCCTAAATAAAACAGCTTATTGCAAGTCTCCGTATGATGTATGGATGGAGGAATTGAACGAACCGGTGGCCATGCTGACTTCAACCGATCGTGCGGATGAATGCAGAAATTATGATGTGATCGAAGCGTTTGACGATTATCCGGTTAATGGATGCATCGAAATGCGTGCTTTGGAGCTGAATGAAACGTATCACTTTAAAACGATTATTGCATCATCAGAATTTGATATGTTGAGGGCGGGGAAGCTGAGGTCGCTTTTGGGTATAAAAGGGCAGTCTTACGAAAGCGCTCTGTTGTTCCGCAACAAAATATTAATGAAAGAGCAGGTCAGAAAAGCCGGTGTAAAGGTTCCGGACTTTAAGAAAATCGACTCGGCGGCCGACTTATATACGTTTGTTCAAACTTTCGGTTTTCCTGTGGTCGTTAAGCCTATTTGCGGATCGGGGTCTGTTGATACAACCGTTTTAAGGGATCGGCAGGACGTGTGGAATTTTCTTTCGAAAGGTCTTCCTGATCATCTGGAGGTTGAGTCGTTTATCGAAGGGGATATGTATCATATAGACGGTCTGATCCTTGATGGAGAGACTGTCCTCAGCTGGCCGTCGCGTTATATCAACGGATGTCTGGCTTTTCAGGAACAACAGTTTTTAGGCAGCCTCCAGCTTGAACGGGAAAATCCGCTCACCCGGCGGTTGACTGATTTTGTTCAAAAAGCGCTTGCTGCCCTTCCTGTTCCGGATATTACAACATTCCATGCTGAAGTGTTTCATACACCGGATGATGAACTGTTGTTTTGTGAAGTGGCCAGCAGAACCGGCGGCGCTATGGTCCGCGAAGCTACTGCGCAGACTTTCGGCTTTGATATCAATGAAGCGTGTGTTAAAGCGCAATGCGGCCTGGACTTTCATATTCCGGCGGTGAACAACAATCCGCACCGCCTAAGCGGCTGGCTGTTGATTCCACCAAAAGACGGCGTGCTGAAAGAAATCATGCCGGCACCAGCTACAGACTGGCTAGCGAAACAAAATATTTTCGCTCAAGCCGGAGACAGGTTCCACGGCTCGTCTTCCAGTGTAGACGCAATAGCAGGCTGTTTGATTACCGGGCACACAGAAGCCGAATTAAGCGGCCGCATCAGCCGGCTTGCAACGTGGTTTCATGATCATACCGAATGGGAAAAGACTTCGGATGTTTGCGCAATTTAAAGCATTCAGCCGCCTTCACCCGTTGATCCGATTTTTGCTGATAGGCACGCTTGTCACAAAGGCGGCTAAGTCGATGACAACCCCGTTTTTGGCACTCTATCTTCATATGAAAACGGGAGCCGATTTTGGAACCATCGGGCTTGTGATCGGTTTAGGCTATTTTTCAAGCACTGTAGGAGGGGTAGTCGGAGGAGCGCTTTCAGATAAAATCGGCAGAAAAAAAGTGATGCTTTCATCCATTTTCATTTGGAGCTTTGTATTCATTCTTTTTGGACTTGTCCATGATTTCATGTGGTTTTTATTGCTAAATATTTTAAGCGGGCTTTGCCATTCGTGTTTTGAACCTGTGTCAAAGGCTTTGATGGCTGAGTTATCGGAACGGGAGATGAGATTCCGCATTTTCTCTTTGCGGTATTTGGCCATTAATATTGGAGCCGCTGTCGGACCTTTATTAGGCACTTATTTCGGTCTTGCCAAAACCGGAACGCCGTTTATCATCACAGGGCTTGTCTATTTTGGCTATGCTGCACTTTTAAGCTTGATGATGATTCGGCTGATCACGGTGAAAGAGACAAAAACCGCTTCTGAAAAAATTCAGGCAGGTTCCGTTTTGAAAACGTTAAAGCAAGACAAGGCTCTTCGATTTTACATAGCCGGCGGCATCCTTTTTTTGTTCAGCTATTCGCAAATGGAAAGTACTTTGCTGCAGTATTTAAATAACGACTTTGCAAACGGAGTTAAAATATTTTCGACTTTAATTACGTTAAACGCAGTGACGGTCATCCTTTTACAAGTGCCGCTCACCCGTTTATTTGAGAAGTATAAATCCTTAACAACAATATCAATAGGAACCGTTTTTTGCATGTTGGGGAATGTCGGTTTTTCTGTCGCAAATGGCTGGATTGTTTTTATGCTTTCAATGTTTGTTCTGACAATCGGCGAAATTTTATGTTTTCCTTCAATGAATGTCCTTTTGGACGAGCTTGCTCCGGATCATATGAAGGGCGCGTATTACGGCATGCAAAACTTATACAACATCGGTGAATTTTTAGGGCCTTGGCTGGGGGGAATGATGCTTGCCTTGTACGGGGGAAAAGCCGTCTTTCTCATTGCTGCGTGTTCAGTCTTCTTCGCTCTAGGTGCCTACCATCTGGGAAGGAGAAAGTTTTTATCTGCACAGCATCATGGTGTATCACCTTTTTCTTATTGAAAATTTAGGCCGCTCATGCATGAATCATCAAGAATTCACCCAACCTATAAGGTAAAAAAGGAGATTGAATCATGGACACAACATTGGGCTACCTCCGTGAGTCACTGTCGAATCACCTTGAACACGGCATAGGACAAAACATTTACAGAAAAATCGTTTCCGGGCAATATGCCAATGAGGAAGAGTTTGTCGAACACTTGGAGGTGCGGGAAATGGAATTTCTGAATCAAGTGCTTGAACATGAGATGAAATATGCGCTGAATGAACAGGACCATAAACGAACAAGAGAATTAAACGAAGTGTATGAACTGTTGTTTTGAAAGGCGGGCATGATCAATGGGTGCAATAGAGCGGAACGGATACACGTTTGAACCGGAATACAGCGTGACCAGACAAAACGGCGCCATCCATGTATACCGGCGCGGCCGGTTTGTCGAGGAGATTCCCTTTGAGTTTCACGGAGAGTTTCCAGAACATGATTTAATTGAAGAGCTTGTCAATCATTATTGCTATGAAAATAAAATATAAGGTTTGAAGAGGCTGCCGACCGGGCGGCTTTTATTTTTGGATTTTGATATCTATAATCCGCTTGCAGTTTTTAGAACGGCAGCAGAAAAGCTGCCATAAATAAATATGACAGCTCATGCATCGCTATTTTTTCTTTTCGTCGTAGTATTGAACAGGGTACATGGATCCTTCCGATACCATTTTGTTATCTTCGATATCATGCGGAGACGGATGGCCTGCTTTTTCAACCGGGAATGAATCTACGTTGGGTTTTTCCGAAAAGTAAGGGATCTTTTCTTTAACGCTTTGCAAGTACGATTTCAGTTTTTGTCTGTTTGTTTCGTCTTTGAGCATATATGCGGTGACTCCGGCGACAACGGCGAGACCTGAGATCAGATTCTTTTGCTTCATGGTCATAACCCCTTTCTGATTAGGTGTTTGCAGATGTTATTCCCATGATGGCATCCGTTTAAACCAACTGATCGAGTGCTTCGTCTATATTCGTCGTCGGCTGTCTGCAGGCGAAGTTTTCACAAATATAGACAGTCGTTTTGTTATCGACTGCTTTGTATTCGGCCGCAAAGTCGGCAATCCCTTTGAAATCGTCAGGCGATTCTGCGGCGAGGACGGCGTAGTTCGGCTGGAAGGCCTGCTGCAAAGCGCTTACGATCTTCTGTCTGTCCGGGTCATGGCGCTTTCCGAGCACAACGATTTCTTTTTGCGGCATGACATGGCTCAGCAGGCCTTGGAGAAAGTTTGTATGGCCGCTCGGATAAGCGGAGACATCTCCATTGAATGCCGAAAACATTTTTGCCGCTTGATCATGGAGCGATAAATCGCCTGTCAGCCGACCCAGCCGGGACAGCTGCACGGCCAGGACGCCGTTTCCGGACGGGAGGGCGCCATCATATACTTCTTTATCCCGTACGATCAACGCCTCGGCATCGCTTCCCGTAAAATAAAAACCGCCGTGCTCTTCATCCCAGAACAGCCCGGTCATGTCCTCTGCCAGCTTTTTGGCTTTTCGCAAATCGGTTAAATCAAGGGATGCTTCATACAATTCGATGTAGGCCCACAGCAGGAAGGCGTAGTCATCGATAAACCCTTTATTTTTCACCTCGCCGTCACGGTAGCGGACCATGACGCGTCCGTCTTGAATCAATTCATTCTCGATGAACGCGACTGCAGCTCGCGCCATTTCCAGGTATTCGGGCGTATTGTAGACTTTCGCCGCTTTGGCAAGACCCGCGATCATCAGAGCGTTCCAAGATGTCAGCACTTTGTCGTCAACATGGGGATACGTTCTTTCCTGCCGTTTTTCAAAAAGTTTTATTCTCGCTTCTTCAAGCTTGTTCTGAAGCTCTTCATCTGTCAGCGCGAATTCATCTTTAATGTCTTCCAGCCTGGTGTAGATCAAGTTTGGAATATTGCGGCCTTCAAAATTCCCTTCTTGCGTGATGTTGTAGACAGCGCAATACAATTCGCCGAGTTCATCCCCAAGCGTTTCAAGGACTTCGTCTTTTGACCACACATAATATTTGCCTTCTACGCCTTCCGTGTCGGCATCAAGCGCTGAATAAAAAGCGCCTTTGTCATCGGTCATTTCGCGGCGGACAAATGTGATGATCTGCTCGGAAATCTGTTTATATCGTTCGTTTTTCGTGATTTGATAGGCTTCAGTATATGCGATCAGCAATAAAGCGTTATCGTAAAGCATTTTTTCAAAGTGGGGAACGAGCCATTCATCGTCTGTCGAATAGCGGGCGAACCCGTAGCCGACATGGTCGTAAATGCCGCCGTTCGCCATGCTGTCCAACGTTTTCGTCACGCTGTACAGCGCGTTCTCCTCGCCGCTGTATTGGTGATAGCGAAGCAGAAATTCCAGCATATGGGGGATCGGAAATTTCGGTGCGCTTCCGAAACCGCCGTATGCCGCATCGAAGCTGTTGATCAGCTGTTGATACGTCCGCCTCAACATGTCTTCGCCGAGCGAATCACCGGCATCGCTTTTCGCTTTGATTCTCAGGTTGTTGGCGGCTTTTTCGGCAATATCCTCAACATGTTCCCGGTTTTTCGCAAAAGTATCGGAAAGCTGCTTCACCACCTCAACAAACCCCGGGCGGTTAAACCGGCTTGTCTTCGGAAAATATGTACCCGCATAAAACGGCTTCTGATCAGGCGTTAAAAACACGTTCAGCGGCCAGCCGCCCTGCCCCGTCATCATCTGGCAGATCGTCATATAAATTGAATCCACATCAGGCCGCTCCTCGCGGTCCACTTTAATAGAGACGAATTTTTCATTCAGGAGCTTCGCGACTTCTTCATCTTCGAAGCTTTCATGAGCCATGACATGGCACCAATGACAAGTCGAATAACCGATGCTGACAAGTACCGGCTTGTTTTCGTGTTTCGCTTTTTCGAAGGCTTCTTCGCCCCAGGGGTACCAGTCGACGGGGTTGTGGGCGTGTTGGAGTAAGTATGGTGACTTCTCAGCGATTAATCTATTGGGTTTACTTTTGTTTGGCATGGGATCACCTTCTTCCTAGAATTAGTGTATATTTAACTTAACACATTTTTTCAAAAATAATCCCTGTTTCTTTATACAGCTGACTGTTCTTTAGTATTGTACTTAGGAATGCGTATTACCCCCGAAGCAGTTAGAACGCCCAATATAACTAACACAGCCCCAATAACTTGCAATGCCTTTATCGGTGTTCCAACAGCAAATGAAATAATCATCGTTACAACGGGAACAAGGTTGAAAAATAAAGATGTTTTACTTGCCCCAATCTCCTTAATCCCTTGATTCCACCATAGGTAACCCAAAACACTTGTAAAGAAAGCCATAAAGGCAATTGCTCCCCAAACTCCAATCGGGATGTTCGGTAAAGAAGCAGGATTGGATGTAAATAAGGAAGCTACTATTAAACTAACAGCACCGATAACCATCGTATAAGTGGTTGTAGATAGCGGAGTTCCATCCTTTACAAACCGACGTCCAATTACACCATAAAGTGCCCAACAAACGTTACCTGTAAAGATTATTAAGTCTCCGCCTGAAATTGATAAGGTTTTAATGGTTTCGATAGAACCTTGTGTAATAACTAACAATACACCGATGAAAGCAAAGAATATACCGAGCACTTGTTTTTTTGTCATTTTGTCCTTTAAGATAATTCGAGCGAGAATTGCTGTTAATAAAGGATTCAGCCCCATTATTAATGCTCCGTTAACGGGAGATGTATATTTCAAACCAACAAAAAACAATGCATTAAATCCAAAGATCCCTATAATTCCAAGAACAATGTATGAAACGGCGTTTTTCCGTAATTGACTCTTGTTTATACCTTCAGTAAAAATCAAAATGATGAGCATCACTGCAGCCGCTAAACCGAAACGCCATGCCGCAGAAGACGAGGGAGAAAAATATCCAACTGTATATTTTGCAAGATTAAAAGTAGCTCCCGTGAAAATAGAGAAACCAAGTAACATCATGTATATATTTAAATGTTTCATTTGTTTTCCACTTCCTCTTTCAAAATTGAATAATATGTATCCAATTTTCCTTTTGTAGTAGAAATCACTTCTTCCAGCTCCCTTTTTTTAATTTCCATTTTCTCTAAGTGTTTGGTTAAAATCTCAATACGTTTATTTATAGATGGGGAGAGTTGTGCCGATTTAACATCCGAACTGATTTTTTCCAAAATGCATCCGTCTTTGACAAACTCATTAATATCCTCCAAAGACATACCTGTTTCCTTTAAACTTTTCAGGAATAACATGAACTGAATATCAGTCTCCGTATAAAAACGCCTTCCGCTGTTTTTTCGTTTTGGTGGTGGAAGTAACCCAATCTTTTCATAATATCTTAATGTATACGAACTAATACTAGTCTTCTCAGCAGCTTTACTAATGGAATACAACAAACATCATCCCTCTCATTTGATTAAAGTTAGTTTACAACTTAGAGTTAACTCTAAGTCAAGCAAATAAAAAAACCTGCTACCGCATGGTTACGGATGACAGGTTTTAAAAAATGAATGACATAAAAGGTAAACTGTATTATTTGAACAAATGGCATTATCGTTTAAAATGGCTGCTGTTATCTTTTAATGATGTTCCACACGAGTTGATTATCCCGGGCTATTAATGACAAGTCGAATAGCCGATGCTGGCAAGTATCGGCTTTTTTCGTGTTTCGTTTTTTGAAAAGGGTTCCAGTCGACGGGGTTGTGGGCGTGTTGGTGTAAGTATGGTGACCTCTAAGAAAACTAATTGCAATCGCGCCAAGAGGCTTTGCAACCAGCTTAATTCCAAACTTCCTCATATTTTATATCCCGTTCCAGTTTTAATGTTATAGGGTGTTTGGGGTCTTCTTCTATTTTTTCTCTAATTTTTGTAATGTGCACCATCATATTATTGTCCGATTTCAAAAAGTCTTCCTTCCATCGACCTGGCACACAGCAATCTCTCTAAAGCGGGATTCGGCAGCCAGGTATCGGATATGACAGAACCGGCTCTGGAAAGCCTTGAAACATTAGCCGGCAATCAAAAGCGATTCGATTTTTTCTTTATCGATGCAGACAAAGGAAATTATGAACATTACCTGGCGTATTGCATCAAATTGGCGGAACCTGGCGCTATAATCGTTGCCGATAACGTACTTGCAGGGGGAAGTATAGGAGACGATGATGCTACACCGAAGCGTCATACCGAATCCATGAAGAAATTCAATCAAGCGGTCGCCGCCCATCCTCAATTAGAATACCTGTCGATGCCGATCGGCGATGGGATGACCGTTTCAAGAGTGAAAAAAGAACCGATTTGCGACTGAGTTTGATTGCTGTAATCTTGTTAAAGAGCAAATAAAGGTGCTAAAACTGTATTTTAAAGGAAGACCAAACTATCCAATCATATAGGAGGGGACTTCCAGTAAGAAAATTGGTAGGACGTATAGCAAATGCACAAAGCACAATCTTGTTTTTTCACTTCGCTTCTTCCCTTAAAGGGGACCGCCAAAAGATTGTGGGTGTGTTAAGTATATCTTCGATAGGGCGGCTGTTGTCGCTGTATTATCGTTTTTGATCTGGAATTTAAAGGTCTTTTAAACATATATTATTAGGGGGATTTTGAAGGTACACAGTTTATGTGAATAGAATAATTTCTATGTTGAGAAGACATGTTGAAAGGTAAGTTATGTTAAAATAGGAAATACAGGTTTGCTATTTTAATTGTAACCGCTATTTATTATTGTTTATTATTGGACACATCTTAAAACTTGATTTTTGGAAAGACGAAATACAAAAAAGTGGGGGAAATATTATGAACTTACTTTTAAAACAAAATAATAAAGCATATTGCAGCAGTCGCTTCGAGAATCATCGTTTTGCACTTCTTAGTTTGAAAGATATTTATTCGATTGAGGAATTAATAAATACCATGTAGGCTCCAATTTTAATATAGTAGCTAGTATACGAATAAAGATAACGTTAAATTTGTTTGCTGTGATTACTTAAAATGTACAGGATAGAGGTTTTTAATATGACGGCTTCTTTTAAAGGTTTTTTTAAGGACGTAAAACTACAATGTTCTCGATGTGGAAAAGAAATAAATGAAAATGATGAGATGACTGTAGCTATTAGAATGCCGAATAAAAGGCGGATGCCTGTCGGTCCTTTAGACAGAGTGTTATCTAAATTTGCTCACGAAATTTTATGTACCAAGTGTAAATAGGAAGATTTAATAGTTGTCGCAAGTCAAGAATTAACAGAACATCATCTGACTAGTTACTGATTCGGTGACTAGTTTTTTTAATACCTGAAACCGAAATGCCACCACAATCTAAAATCGGAATATGGATAGATTCAGTTCATAAAATGTTGAAGGGGACATGCTCTTAACAAATTTACAAAAGGTGCTTTTGTAAAAATTCAACTATTCATAAACGAAAAATTGTGATGGTTGCGATTATGACCATGACTCCCGTTCATATGCAGTGCCACGGACACAGCTTGGAGATGTCGGGATCGTGATAGGTTTTCATAGTCAATGTATCTTCCATCACTTGTCACAGGGGTTCTTGTTGACAAAATTGGCCGGACAGCCATGAGCATCGCCTCAGGAGTAACCTTACTGCTCGCTGGTGCAGTGGTGGCGCTGGATCCCTTTATTGATCGTTGCCCTCAACACGTGCGAAAGGGCAAGGAATGCATGATGTTTTGATCGCATTGGCGGGAGGGCTGTTATCCCTGGCTCTGATTCCATCCGTCATTTGGTCGCGAAGAAAAACAGACACTCAAAAAGGGTAGGAAAAGAATCCATCGATATGAGGCCTATCGGACATCGCCGCCGGGCTTTCTTAATTTAAAAACGATAAAATCAGGACATCTGAAATCTTCTGCAAATGACGGATATTTTTTCAGTATTTCTTCTGATGGCTTTGGTTCTACTATGCTTTCGAGCACGAAGCCCGTTTTCCTCAAAGTGTTAATATAGCTCGTCAAGGTTCTATGGAAGAACAGCATATTCTCCCGATCGCCAAGCTTTTGTTCGTATGTACCTTCATAAAAATACCGGTCTACATTCCAATGCAGTTTTTTTCCGTCTTTTGTTTTTTCCCAGCCGCTTTCCGGCGTAATGAAGCAGGGATGCAAAATTGAAAAAATAAAAAATCCGCGGTCTGTCAGCAGCCGATGCATTTCCTGAAACGCTTTTTCATAATCCGCAAGGTCTTGCATGACCATATTCGATATAATTAAATCAAAGCTTTTGTCTTCTAACATATTCAGGTCTTCACAGTTCCCGTGCTGATACTCAATCGGCAAATCATCCGGCGTTCTTTCCTTGGCAATGTCGATCATTCTCGGCGAGTAATCGACAGCCGTTACATTGGCTCCGGCCTTGGCCAGCAGCCTGCTGAAATACCCTTCACCGCACCCGGCATCGAGCACACGTTGATTCTTTACCGTTTCAATGAGAGAAAAAATAGCAGGATTTAAAAACACTTCTTTGTGGATGTCTCCAAGTTCGGTATGATTGGCGGCATACGCATCGGCAAATCGATTCCATCTTTGAATGGCTTCTTCTGTGCCAATTTTCTTTGTCATATTTCTCCTCCTTTTCAAAGTCTGTTTATTCATTTAACACGATATCCCCTGATCATAAAACTGATCAATTTTTTCAAAGACCCTTTGAATAAGGGTATTAGAGATAAAAGGATTTAACAAAACGGCACGGAGCCAGCGGTTTCCCCTATATGCAGGCAATGAAAAGAAGACGTTTTCTTCATTCAACAAAAACTGCTGCAATTCGAGATTCCAGTTATCCCATTGAGCTTCATCAAGGTGATGCGGGATCCCTCTAAAGCAGACAACGTTTGTATCCGGCTCGCTGGACAGTTCGAGATAATGGCGCTGTTTCACCTGCTTGGTAAACTCGTCTTTTAATGCGAGGCTTTCATGCAACAGCTCCCTGTAGCCTTTTAATCCAATGTGCTGAAGCGATAAATATAACTTTAGGATATCCGCATGCCGCGTGCCCTGCACACTGATTTCGCCCAAGTTAGCAAAGGCTGTTTCATTCATATAAGGGGCGGAAATGCGAAAACCGGTTTCCAAAACGCCGTGATTTTTGAATAAAACCATTGCACAAGTCTTCGCAATGTACATCCATTTTTGCGGATTGAATGTGATGGAATCTGCCATTTCGATTCCGTTCAGCTTATCGCGGTAAGCTTCTGAAAAAATGAGTGCTCCTCCGTATGCCGCGTCGACATGCAGCCATAATCCGTTTTCCTTTGCGATGTCAGCGATCGATCGAATGGGATCAATGCTTCCTGTGACTGTCGTTCCGGCCGTGGCTGCGATTGCAAAAGGAATCTTGCCTTCATTTTTTGCCTGCTTGATTTTCTTTCTTAAATCGTCAAGATCCATTTTCGAATCGCTGCTGCTTTTCACCGGGATTACGCTGGAGGTACCCAGTCCCAACAGCATCGCTGCTTTATGTAAGGAAGTATGGCTGACGTCTGAAGCAAAGATGACCGGCTGTCCGGAAAGACCGAATAACCCCGATTCCTTTACCTTCAATTGATCGTTTCGTGCTGCTGCGAGCGCTTGAAGATTCGCGAGGCTTCCGCCGCTTGTCATCACACCCCCTGAGTTGTCGTCATATCCAAACATACGGGCAATGGTGCCCAAAAGCTGTACTTCCATCTTCGAAAAGACAGGCGACATTTCAAGGCTCAGCATATTGTTATTGATTGAAGTGCTGACGAATTCGCCCAGACAAGACATTAGAGTCGGTATGGAATCCATATGCCCCATATAATTCGGGCCTAGAGGATTCATGGAGTTTTTTACAATCGCCTGCAACTTTTTTAAGAGCTCTTCTAATTCGATTCCGGTCTCGGGTATATCGCCGTAATGTGATGATTCCGGAGAAGGCAAAGTGCGGTGATTTCCGGCGTTGCTTGTGTGCTCAATGACAAATTTGACGATTTGATCAACAAGAATCGATATTTCCTTAATATTCTGTCCGTTCGGATCGATAAAAGTGTTACTGGGCAAAAAGGATAGTTTCATAGTTCACACGCTGCTTTCTTTCACATTTTTTCTCAATTATAGCATTTTGATTTTGGCGTATCATGGTTGATTGCTGAGTATATAAGGTTCGAAGGAAAAAAATAATGTGGTGACAGAAGCTGCTATGACGCCGGTCACAAGACATTTGAGCATGTCTATCGACAGAAGCCCGACACCACGCCGCGTTCTCTTTGGTTCATGTGAGCGTCGCTAAACAATAGGTAGCTTATCGCCGATCATAAAAGTAAGGATATTGATGCAAAAGGATAGATGAATGGAGTTTTTTGAAAATGGAATTTAACGAGCTTATCGAAACGCGTCACTCTGCAAATAATTTTCTGGAAGATGTTCAAATTACGGTGAAAGATTTGGAGCCTATCTTTGAGGATATCAAGCTAGCGCCTTCAGCGTTCAATTTGCAGCACGCAGAGTATAAAGTGGTATTGGAGAAGGATTTAAAAGAAAAAATCAGGGAAGCTGCGAGCGGCCAATATAAAGTGCATTCAGCCTCTGCCGTGATTTTAGTGACGGGAGACCGCTACGCCTACCGGCAAACGGAAAAAATCAACGAAGGCATGAGGGATTTAGGAATTATTAAGGACTTTGAGCTGCAGGAAATGGTTGAAAACAATACCCAATTTTACGAGACGCGCGGGGAGCCATTCATGAAGGAAGAAGCGATTCGCAATGCTTCTCTTTCTGCGATGATGTTTATGCTTGCCGCCAAAAACCGGGGGTGGGACACATGCCCAATGATCGGATTTGACAGCGATCAGGTCCGCGAGTTGCTCGAGATCCCGGATACACATGAAATCGTCCTCATGATTACGATCGGCAAAGAAAAAGAAAGCAGCCGACGCTTGAGAGGATATCGCAAGCCGGTTAATGAATTTGTTTCTTTCTATTAAAAAAAGGAGAGGGCGCCTTAAGACAGGCAGCCCTCTTTATCATTTTTCCCCGCGGTGAGACAGTACTTCGACTAAGTGGTCAAGATCAAGCTTAAGGTGGCGAATCATCGCTTTTGATGCCTGCTCGTCGTCTCTTTGTTTCATATGGCGGAAAATTTCCCGATGCTGCTCCAAAATGGCTTCAGCCCGTTTTTCTCCTTCAAAATTCAAAATGCGGAAATAATAAATTAATCCTTCCAAATCGTTGAGCTGCTTCCGCAATAGACTGTTTCGTGTATATTGGATAATTAAGTCGTGAAATGTATCATTTAATTGGATAATTGTGTTTTGATCCTTGGATTGAAGGATGGCTTCCTCCGTTTTTTGCAAAACGTCTTCAATCGTTTTCAGTTCCTCTGCCGTTGCAATTCTTGCCGTCAATCCCGCAGCGAATGATTCAAGCGCCGTTCTGCAAAAATAGATTTCTTCAACGTCCTTGATTGTCGGCTGATAGACCTTCACTCTTGAGTCGATGACGATGAGCCCCTCTTTTTCCAGAACTCTGATCGCTTCTCTCAAAGGGCTTTTGCTGACGCCGAGCTCCTTAGCTAACTTCGCTTCGGCGATTCGTTCACCGGGCTTTAATTTCCCTTCAAATATCATTCGCTTAATCGCATGGTAGGATTGTTCATAAAACGGTTTTGGTTTTTCAATCACGCTTCTCATCCTCGTATTCGTTTTCATTTCGTATTTTACCACAGGTTCCTTCGTGATCTCCCGCTATAGTCATTCCAAGTTAATTAAAATAAGAGAATGAACCCTGAAACGGCGGGAGTTAAAAATAAACCCGATTTCAAGACGACTTTCGGCAGGACATTGGTGAATTTAGCTCCGACATAAGCGCCGCACATCGTACCGATCAAGATTTTGACCAACAGAACATAATCGACGAAGCCTTCTGAAATATAGCCCGCCCCACCGCCTAACGAGAGCGGAATAATGACGAGCATCGTCGTTCCTACGGAATGGCGAATAGACAGGTTCAGCATCATCATCAACCCGATTTGAATAAAAGGCGCCGAGCCGATTCCGAACGTTCCGGACAGGATGCCGGCTACGATTCCCAATAAACTGGCCTTGATCCAAAAGGCAAGGTTCGTTTCCTGGTCAGCTTCTTTTTCTTGCAAAAAGAATAATCTGATTAAAATCAGAATGGCCGATAAGAATAACATTCCTGCGGTCATATAGTGCAATGAACTTGAAGGTATCAGAGAAGTCAGCTTAGCTCCTGCAAAGGATCCTATTGCAGCAAAACAGCCGACGGTTAAGCCGATTTTCAGCTTGATATTTCCTTCGCGAAAGTGGCTGTACGTTCCTGATAAGCTCGTAAAAGCCATACCGGCCAGAGATGTTCCCAATGCTGTATGAATCGGAATGTGAAACATCATCGTTAACAGTGCGATGACGAATCCGGCTCCGCCGGCCCCGACAAAGCCAAGCACAAGACCTAATAAAAACATAACCAACACAATCAACATGTTGCTTCTTCCCCTTTATGAATAACTGATTTCGCATCATCTGAGGGTCGACGGTATCTGGTCGACCAAAATCAATGATAACATCTTACTCTATTATTCCCATATTGACAAGAGAGCCGGGAGGGCGTATATCGTCTACTTTTATTTTTTTAGCCAAGTGAAGGACATTCCTGTTGACAATCAGTCTATTTGTAATTATGATAGTTACATCAAGTGTAACGTTTTTTGTTACAGTTCGACATTAAAACATCAGGAGGAATTTGAGTATGAAAATGTTAGTAACAGGAGCAACTGGAAAATTAGGATCGAAAGTTGTGAAAAAACTGCTGGAAACTGTACCGGCGGATCAGTTGGCGGTCAGCGTGCGCAATCCGGAAAAAGCGGAAGCGCTGCAGGCGCGAGGAGTCGATGTGCGTCAAGGGGATTTTGACCGCTCGGAAACATTGGCATCCGCATTTCAAGGCGTTGACCGTCTGCTGATCATCTCTGCCGATGGAGACAATGAGACGAGAATCCGTCAGCACGGCAATGCGGTAGCCGCCGCAGAACGCGCGGGAGTTCGGTTTATCGCTTATACGAGTATTGCGAATGCCCGCGAAAGCAAAAACTTCCTTGCGCCTACTCACAAAGCAACTGAAGAAGCGATTTTGAAAACGGGGATTCCATACTCCTTCTTGCGCAATAACTGGTACTTGGAAAATGAAATGTCGAGTATTCAAGGTGTTTTGGCGGGAGCCTCTTGGGTGACGTCAGCAGAGAACGGCAAGGTGGGCTGGGCGCTGCAGCAGGATTACGCGGATGCAGCGGCAGCGGTTCTGTCCGGCGAAGGCCACGAAAACACCGTCTACGAACTTTCAGGCAAACTATTAACTCAGGAAGAAATCGCTTCAGCCCTTGGAGAAGTATTGGGCAAAGAAGTATCCGTTCAGCATGTTGACGATGCTGCCTATCGCGATATCATGAAAAATGCGGGTGTACCGGATTTTCTGATTCCGATGGTTGTCGAAATTCAAAAAGGCATTCGTGAAGGCACACTTGAAGTCGAAAGCGATGATTTTGAAAAAGTGCTCGGCCGTCCGCTCACTCCAATTAAAGAAGGATTGGCTCAAATCGTTGCAAAAATCTCAGAAGCGAAATAATTAACGGCATTCGAAAGAGTGATGAACAAGATTACAGTGTTCATCACTCTTTCTTTAAAGATAGATAACTAAAAAACTCACCACAATCACCGCGCATACCTTATAGCCTTAAATAAGTAAAAAATCGACTGGATTCCAGAGCTAATGATGAAGGCGTAAAAAAAGTGTTCAAATGTAAAGTGAAATCCGCGAAATATAAATTGCATGAAAAGGGCGATACCGGTCAGGTAAAACCAGCCGTGATCATCTAACATTTTTTTATATTCGGATTTAGCTTCATCAGTGGAAGATATAGAAACAGATTCAGTTGACAGCTCTCTTTTTAAAGTTAAAAAGCCGGCTGCGAGAACCGAGACCCCTAAAATAAATAGAATAATTGCTTCGAACATTGAATACCTCCGTTTCGACTAACAATAAAAATCCGTCGGGGACGACCATTTTGAATCTTTACAAATATGCACCTGACCGTTATTTGATCTTTTGTTGCTGTATTAAACTTACGGCCACAAGCATGGCGGTGCCGAGTAAGGCAACCGGAAGAAACCATCCGCCAAATCCGCTTCCCCAATCTAAAGCGATTGACACAGATTCCATTAATATGAGAGAAAAAATGATTAAACATGCATTTTTTAAGCGGTTGATCAACTTTCGGCTGAGCAGGTAGAACTGTTCAGCGTTTGTTTCATTCAGGCGCTTTGGATGGTTGTGAATCTCAGGATGCTTTTCTAAGAATTGCATGAACAAAAGGATAAGTAATCCGATTCCCGGCAAAATGAAAAGCTCCCATTTTGCCCCCCAGCGATCGACTTCACCGAGTGCGTTGTAATGTGCAGGCACCTTTTCGGGGAGCGATCCCCAGACAGCGGCCAAAAAGATAATTGATCCCAGGTAAAAGAAATAGCCAAATGCGTTCCAAACCCGTTCCCCTTTTGTCTTTTTAATTTTAATGTGAGTACCGTTAGCTCTGTTTGGCATATGTGATCTCTCCTTTAGTTTTAAATACGGTTTAACCCATGAAAAAGTTCGGGATTTTTGCCTGTTGGAATAGGGTATATTTGCGATCAGTCCAGGCAATGTTAAGGGAATGTAAATCATCAGCCGGCAATGTTAAGTTATTGTAAATTTTCGATTTGAATCGTTTACATAGGCTTTAATCTCCATCATAATCATAGTGTTTGGTTTGTAGATTTATGTCGAATTAGGGGGGCAAGACGTTGGAAATAGATGTGCAGAAATTGCTTTTTGAATTCATTGGAGGTCTCGGGATCTTTCTTCTCGGTATTAAGTTTATGGGGGAAGGACTCCAAAAATCAGCCGGAGATAAGCTGAGAGACATTTTGGATCGTTTTACAAGCAACCCTCTGATGGGTGTTTTGGCTGGTATCATTGTCACGGTTTTAATTCAAAGCAGTTCCGGCACGACCGTTATCACTGTCGGTCTCGTCAGCGCCGGCTTTATGACCCTCCGCCAGGCGATCGGCGTCATTATGGGTGCGAACATCGGAACGACGGTCACGGCATTTATTATCGGCTTTGACGTTGGTGCATATGCGCTTCCGATCCTCGCCATTGGTTCATTCTTGCTGTTTTTCTTAAAGAGCAAAAAATTTCAGAACCTCGGCCAAGTTCTGTTCGGATTTGGTGCACTTTTCTATGGCTTGGAATTAATGAGCAGCGGAATGAAGCCGCTTCGAACGATTGAAGCTTTTCATGATTTAACCGTCAGCATGAGTACGAACCCTGTTCTCGGAGTGCTTGTCGGCACGCTTTTCACCGTTCTCGTCCAAAGTTCAAGTGCAACGATCGGGATCCTGCAAGGGCTGTTTGCCGATTCATTAATAGATCTAAATGGCGCTCTTCCTGTATTATTCGGGGACAATATCGGTACGACGATTACCGCTGTACTGGCATCTCTTGGCGCCTCCGTCGCAGCGAGACGGGCTGCGGCCGTTCACGTATTGTTTAACCTGATTGGAACAGCAATCTTCCTGATCTTGCTGAAGCCGTTCACAAGTTTGATTTTAATGCTTCAATCCTCTTTAGGACTGGATCCTAAGATGGTGATTGCGTTTGCCCATGGGATCTTTAATACGTCAAATACGCTGATTCAGCTTCCGTTTGTCGGCATATTGGCTTTGATCGTTACGAAGCTTATTCCGGGCAAAGATTCGGTTGTGGACTATAAAGCAACACATCTGGACCCGCTGTTCATTCAGCAGTCGCCTTCAATTGCCCTGGGACAGGCCAAAGAAGAAGTACTGCGTATGGGTGAATTTGCAGTAAAGGGACTTGAGGAAACAAAAGAGTTTTTTAATACAAAACAGGCAAAACATGCGCAAAGCGCTTTTCAAATAGAAGATGCGATTAACAATTTGGACAGAAAGATTACTGATTATTTGATCGAACTGTCAGCGACCACTCTTTCTGAACAAGAATCTGAAGAACATCATATGTTAATGGACACAGTCAGAGACATTGAAAGAATCGGCGATCACTTTGAAAACTTGGTTGAGCTTGGGGAGTACCAGCAATCCAACAGGGTGAAAATTTCCGAAGCGGCAATGGCGGACTTAACAGAAATGCTTGATCTGACCATTTCCACTGTTAAGGAGTCTATCACAGCTCTTGGAGAAAATAACGAAGATGCCGCAAGACATGTAGTCGAAAAAGAAAATCAAATCGATAAAATGGAACGCAAGCTTCGCAAAAAGCACATTCTTCGCTTAAACGACGGATTATGCAGCGGACAAGCAGGCGTGATCTTCGTCGATATCACCAGCAATCTGGAAAGGATCGGCGACCATGCCGTCAATATTGCAGAAGCTGTTTTAGGCGAAGAAAAGCATTAAAAACCGGGAGTCATTCCCGGTTTTTTATTTTGTAGGCCTTTTTTATCACTGTGTGACATATATACTAAATTATGTGTGGGAAGGAAGAACATTCTTCTTCTGTTGACCTAAATAAAGTATAATAGTTTTATTCTTTAGGAGGTATTAAGATGCAGAAACACAGAAGAAGAAACACAACGGCCTTTACGGTTATGTCATATTTCACATTTTTTGCGGGGGTCTTTTTGTTCGGTATCGGCCTTTACAATGCGGACAACCTGCAGCTCAATGAAAAAGGCTATTACATAGCTGTGATGATTTTAGTGGCGGTCGGCGCGATTTTGACGCAGAAAGTGACGAGAGACAACGCTGAGGATAATGAAATCATCGCGGAGCAGGAGAGAAGACAGAATTTGTCGAGTGGTGAGTAAACATGAAAAAAGCATCTTTAGGGATGCTTTTTTAATTTGAAATATTTTTATGTTTGTTTTCCAAAACGAAGTCAATCATTCCAATAATTTTTGTATGGTTCGCTTTTTTTCTAAAGTGTAAAAAGTTTTGGTCTTTGTTTCTTTGCGATTTAGTGATTGTGCCGAACACCCAGATGGAGCTTATTACAAGTAATATCGATAACATAGTCGGAAAATAACCTTTTGAAACGTCAGGTAAAATGGAATTGGCCTGACCCGAGAATACAGTAGTTACAATAGAAGCAAATATGGAACTGGCGAGCGAAGCTTTGATCACGTGGCTAATTTTTAGCGTAGGACCCGAAAAATAAACTTTCAGCCGGTTTAACGTGGATAAATCTTGTTTTTCGAGGTATGCCATCAGCTCTTCATCGTTTTCAGCTTTTGATAATAATATAGCTTCTGCCATTTGTTTTGTTTTTTCGAATAATTGTTTGTCTGTTTGCATGTCATTTGTCCTTCTTTTTTTGTTTGATTGTTAGAGAATCAAAGCAGAGGTGAATGTTCCTCTGCTTTCTAATTGAGTTCTTTTTTTAAACGTTCTTCTAAAATAAAATCAATCATACCCGTGATTCTGGAATATTCCGCTCTTTTTTGGAAATGCAGGATTGTTTGCATTGGTCCTTTTCGCGAGGTGATTAGCATTTTGACGATCCAAAGCAAAGAGAACATCAGATAGAACATGAAGCAGAATGAAAAAAACCTTGAAAGGTCATGGGTGAAGGTGGAGACTTGACCAGATAAAAAGGCCGCCATAATTACAGCAGTCATACTACTAAAAAAAATGCCTTTAATAAAATATGTTAAAGTAAAGCTGGGGTTTGAAAAATAGATTTTTAGCTGATTTAATGCAACAGAATCTTGATTTGCAAGGTATGTAAGCAGCTCTTCGTCACTTTTGTGAGATTCAAGGAGTTTGGCTGTATGTTCGGCTTTTTCAAATAATTGTTTTTCGTTTCTCATTGGATTGTCACTCCTATTTCATAAAAAACATGAGAGTTTATTGGTACGGTGTATTCAATACCTTTTGGTATTTTTGTTGTAAAACATAATCAATCATTTTTACGATACGTGCAAACTCGGCTTTCCTGGAAAAGTGGGTAATGAATTGAATCGGCTTTTTTTTCAGGATGACAAGCTGTTTAAGCACCCAGAAGAAACACCCCACAAATATAACAGCTAATATTAAAATGGAGATGCCGGAAAAGAAAGGGAATATCGAAGCTGCTTGACCAGAAAGAATTGCAGTTATGAAGGTAGCCAATATTATACTGAAAAATGCTGCACTAATGAAATAATGAAGCGCAAATGAAGGATCTGAGTAATAGACTTTCAGTTGATTTAAGGTTAATGAATCTTGTTTAGCGAGAAAGGCTAATAACTCTTCGTCACTCTTATCGCGGTAAGTTTTAAGGGTTTTGGCTGTTTTTTGCGTTTCAATGAATACTTGTTTGTCTGTGTTCAATGTTAATACCTCCACGATACTTTAATTTTGAAAAACTGAATAAATACATTATAATATGTATTTATTTAGCTTTCATTAAATAAGGAAATTAATGAGATATTAGTTATCTAAATATCACAGCAGACACCGCCGTGCCAATAGCGATTTCAGATGCTGAGTTCCAGCTAATTACACCAGCTGTTGTTATGATAATTCCTCCAACTGCAACCCCAATTGTTCCTCTTTTTACTATTGACAAAAAAATACGGAAATTGACTCCTTCATTAAATGAAGCGAAATCAATTTCCGTATTTTGTTTATCTCAACAGCCCCAAGCTTCCTGTCAGCCGCGCGACTTTTTTCTTATCGCCGCAAACGCCGATTCCAAAATAGCGGTAATCGGAAGCTGCGGTGCTTTGAAATGTTTCAATAAATTTTTCATATGTATGAATGCCTTGCGCGACATCGGTGAAATCGACCGTCAGAATATCGTTGAATTCGTCGGTCAACAGCTTTTGTCTTAATTGATGAAGCAGCTCGGCGTTGCCTTTTAAAATGGGGATTGGAAGTTTGACGATACCCAAATGGTCGATTCCCGAGCCGTCCGTTACATTTTCTCCGAGCAGGCCGGGTTTGTTTTTGCCGAGTGCAGCCCCCAGGATTGCAGCTGTATTGGCAATTAGCCCGAGCGGCAGGCTTTCATCGATGATCAATGCGCATTTTGTCTCTTCTATCAAATTTGTTCCTCCTTCAGCTGAGGTTTTGGTTTTGTTTCAGAAATATAAAGACCGGCCAATGTGAGCGCTCCTCCGCAAAAAGCAACCCATGTCAGTTTTTCTTGCAGAATGACGACGGATGCGGCAATGGTGATGACGGGTACCATATAGATATAAGCGCTCGTTTTTACCGCCCCAAGCACACCGACCGACCAGTTCCATGTCACAAAGCAAAGCGCAGAAGCGCCCGCACCTAAGAACAGGATATTCAGCCAATTGGCGGGGGAGGCTAAAGGGCTTGCGTCGAAGCGGAAATCAAACAGGAACAGAGCGGGAACCATGAATAGCAAGCCGTACAGAAAGATCCGCTGTGTGCATTGGATTGTATGATAACCGAATGTGCTGATTTTTTTCATCAAAATCGCATATGCCGCCCAGACGAATGCAGAGGCAGCAGCAAGAATGTCGCCGAGCGGATTCAGCTTGAGCATCATTTGTCCGTTAAAGAAAATGAGCGCAAGTCCTGTAAAAGCGGCGGCGAATCCAATGAAGAAACGGGGCTCCAGCTTTTCGCCCGAAAGGAAAAAATGCGCCAATACCGCGGTGATCATCGGAATAACTGCGACGATCATGCCGGCGTTTGAGGCGTAGGTAAGGGTAAGCGCGATGTTTTCCAACAGAAAATAAAGCGTCACCCCGCATAAACCTGCTCCCGCAAACAGCGCTTCCTGCCTCCAGCTCCGGAATGTCAGCACATGCGGATGCACCATAATCAGCACGATCAATCCGATGAGAAACCGGTAAAACAATATATCTACGGGCGCAAAATCCTCGAGCAGCACCTTTGTCGAGACAAAAGTGGTACCCCAGATGATGATCGTGATAACAGCTGCGAGGTGTCCGGCGGTTTCGCGTCTTGTCTTCATCCTTTGATCTCCTGCCTGTCATATTCAAAGATTTTCATATATTGTTTCGGAGTCAGCCCGACCTGCCGCTTGAAAAATTTCGTCATATGGCTCTGATCGCTGAAGCCTGTTTGGAAAGCGGCATCGATTGGTTTTACGCCTTCTTCCAACAGCTTTTTCGCATGATTGATACGGACGGTTTCCAAGTAGCTGTAGGGGGAAATTCCTTTCTGCTTCGTAAACGACCGCAGGAGGTGATACTTGCTCCAGCCTGCCAGCTTGCTTAAATGTTCAAGCGTAATGTTTTCCTGGTAATGGGATTCCAAATAACCGCACACCGCTTTGACTTCGTCGGACGGTTCAGGCGCATTTTCGAGAAACGCAACATCAGAATACGTCCGAATCAACTCCTCGAGGAGGTTGAGAAAAAGCTCCTCTTTTTTCAAGGCTTTTTCTTTCTGCAATATTTGAATGTGAAGCTCCTTCAAGCTGGCGTTCAGCTCATGACGGAACAAGACATTTTCCGTGAAATATGGGAGGCTGTCGGTTCCGGTGATCTCCTTCACAAATTTTCTCATAACGTCAGGCATCACATTTATGCAGCGATAATCGAGCGCCTTTCCGTCAATCTGCTCGCAACTGTGCGTGTCATAAGGATTGAAAAGCACGAGATCGCCCTGATTAATGATGTATTCTTCTCCTTTGCAAAGCAAATAGCGCTGCCCCTTCTCAATAAAACCAATCACAAAGTACTCGTGAAAGTGATTCGGAAACTTCTGCATAATGCCTTTAAAGCGGTAGGCTTCAACATTTAGATCAGGGTCGAGGAAAAGCGTGCGGGTTTCATTTCGCATGTCGGGCCTCCTTGGTGTGATGATGTTTAAGTTTATCATGTTTTTGAGAAATTTCTTGTATGATGTTGCTTAATGAAAAAATCGTATTTTTTGTGAAAAGAATGAGCAATTTGAAGCTGTCGTGGAATGGAATCACAATGGTGAAGATCATAAGGAGAGTGTTAAACTGACAGCAATTACAGGGTCATAAAAATTGAACCATTGTAACTTTTAGTGTAATATTACACTAAAAAGAACATCGGAGGTTCCTCCATGGATAAAGAATACATAACCGAACTCATTTCATCCAAGTTAAGATTAATCCGTGCGGAAAGCGGCTATACGCAGGAGAAAATGGCGAACGTGCTCGGGATGTCGAAGAAAACGCTCGTGCAAATTGAAAAGGGCAGGTCGGCAGCGGGGTGGGCGCATGTTGTCGCGGTATGCGCGCTTTTTCGGAACAGTGAGGTGCTGCAGGCCGTGCTCGGGGATGAGCCCCTTGAGGTGGTGGAGACTGTCGCTCACCGAAGCATCGACAGACCAAAAGGGAAGACGCTCGGCGGAAAAGTGTGGTGGCGGGACATTGAGAAAAAAGGCGAGTTTCGCCTTCAGCAAAACTTGATTTCTCACCATTACCGCATTTTGGATTCGTATGACGACCTATGGTTCAGCACCTTTGAAAAACAGGATGCTGTGGCGCGTTTGGACGAGCTGTTCAATGAACAGGATGGGGTGGAATGAAGAAAAAGTTAAGTCCTCTGAATTTGCTGGTCTTCATTCCTCCAAGATAAGACATAGTGAAAAACACTGCGTGTCTTGTCTGTGGAATCGGAGTTGAGAACAGTTTTCCACCTTATTCTCACTCCAGCACATCATCAAGCAGCTTCCACATCAGCTCCCTCCGGTTTCCTGCGCCCGTCTTCAAAAAAATCGATTTCAAGTGGTCTTGAACGGTGTAAGCTGATATATGCAATTCGTCTCCGATGGCTTTTGTTGAAAGTCCGCGGATGACCCGGTACACGATGTCTTTTTCCCGGTCGGACAGGTTGTAGGCTTCTGCTATCAGCGGTATGGTTTCTGCCGGTGAAGCAGGCTCGAATGAAACGGCGATCTGGCCTGATGGACCAAAGCCGTCTAAACGACTCGCTTTAATGGATAGGCAGGAATGACCCGGAATCGAGATGACCGTTTTTGCCGGATCGGCAGTTTCAGCCGCTGCCCGCGTGCAGACGGCCCGGACAGGTCTCGGCACGGCATCGCTGCCGATCCTTTCCCAGCCGCGCAAGATATTTAGCCAATGGAGGGCCGCTCGGTTGCATGACAAGGGCTGCAGGTCTTCCGACAAAATCAGAATGCCTCCGACATGTTTCATGTGAAACACGTCTTTTTTTGACAGGTGGTGTCTGAATTGCTGAAGGTGCCGGCCGATAAGCGGTGCGAGTGAAGCGAGCAAGCTCTTATCCTTTTCTGTAAACAGCGGCTGTCCTCTTTTCCTCAACAGGGTAAGGTATCCCCGGCACTCCCCCTTGCTGAGCAGAATGGCGCGCAATTCATCTTCATAGCCTGCAGGCCCAAGAATGTTGCTGTAGCGTTTGCTTTGCCGGAAGTCTCCTTTGACCGATTCACTTAATATAGCCGCTGTCTGCCGTGCATGAATTAAGGCTTCGAATCGATTCACATCCTCCTGCGTGTACTCAAGCTCGAATAATTGCGGATGGATCGCTTCAATTTGATCGTCTGTGACGGCTCCGATGGACAGTAAGGTCTTGGGGTCTACAGCCGTGCAGCATGATGCATCAAACGGAATCGCCTGTTTTAATGCAGACAGCATGGCTTCGATATATTGGGGCGAAGAACGGGTTGTGCGCTGCAGTTCGTTCAGTATGTCTTTTAACGGCCGGTTCATGTCGGTCCTCCTCTTTAAAAATCCCAGGTTTAAGGGATGGTGGTTTGTTGAAACTCCTTTATAATTGAGAACAATTCTTAATTAATTTTACTAAAAGGAGAACGGCTTGTCATGAACATGGACTGGAATCATCCTGATGTCTATCAATACGAAAAGAAAATCCCTTTAAAAATCCCATGCTATGAAATGCTCTACGATATGATGGATCGCTTGTTGACGGTCCGGCTTTCTGAAGATGCGGCTAATGTGATGGTCGTCGGGGCCGGAGGTGGGCAGGAGCTCGTGACGCTTGCAAAAAGACACCCGAATTGGTCATTTACAGGAGTCGATCCGTCTGCCAGCATGCTCGGTTTGGCGAGAAAAAGGCTGGAGCTCGCCGGAATTCAGCTTCAAGCCGATCTGATTGAAGGAGAAGTACAGCAGCTTGAGTGCGGATTTCAATATGATGCTGCGACATGCATGCTTGTGCTTCACTTTGTCCGCCATAAGCTTGAATTTTTGCAGCAGATCGCCTCAAGATTGGCGGATGGCGCTCCATTTTTCATTGCGGCCATTCAAGGCGACATGACGTCAGAGGCATTCAAGTGGCAGATGTGTGCCTGGAAGGAGCATATGCTGGCAGGCGGGATTTCTGAACAGGAATGGGAGAGCTTTTCCGCTTCAATCGGCAGCCGCTCTCATCCGGTGCCGGCTTCAGAGGTGGAGGATCTGCTCGGCAAAGCAGGCTTTACAAACGCAACGAGATTTTTCAGCGCTTATGTAATCGACGGCTGGTTTGCTGTGAAAGGAGGCGGCAAACAATGAAGAAACATATTGTCGTGATCGGCGGGTACGGTCATGTCGGCGCCCAAATCTGCCGGAGTCTCGGGGGAAAATATCCGGGCCGTGTGTATGCTGCCGGAAGAAACCTGGATCACGCCGAGCGTTTTAGTCAGGAAACGGGCGGCCAAGTGAAGCCGATGCGTTTCAACAGAGATGCACCGGCTGACTGGGATTGGCTCAAGACGACGAAGCTGGTGATCGTGTGCATCGATCAGGAAAACACTGAGTTGGCAGAGGCTTGTCTGGCGAGCGGCACGGATTATATCGACATTACGGCGAACGGTTCATTTTTGGCTCAGCTTGAACAGCTGAATGACAAAGCATGCCGCGGCACGGGATTATTAAGCGTCGGCCTGGCTCCGGGGCTTACCAATTTACTTGCGCAGAAAGCCGCCCAGGCTCTCGATGAAACGAGTCGGATTGATATTGCGATCATGCTCGGTTTAGGTGACAGCCACGGAAAAGCGGCGATCGAGTGGACAGTTGACCATCTGAATACGGTGTATGATGTGAAAGAAAATGGACGCTTGATGGAAGTCAGCAGTTTTACAGACGGCCGGCGGACAAACTTCGGCGGGCGATTGGGGCGCCGGACAGCCTACCGGTTTCCTTTTTCCGATCAGGTGACATTGCCAGGCACATTAGCCGTCCCTTCTGTTTCTACCCGGCTTTGCTTTGATCCAAGGCCTGCCACTGTGCTGATTGCGGCCATGCAAAAAATCGGCGCAGTCAAGCTCTTAAACAATAAGGGAATTCGAAATCTGGCGGTCCGTATGCTGGGGGCGCTCAACATCGGATCAGCGCAATACGCGGTAAAGGTGGATGCTGAAGGATTGAAAAACGGCCGGAGCGCCGGGACAGGCATCGCGCTGTTCGGCGAAAATGAATCATTCATTACCGCACAGACAGCCGCTGCAGCCGCGTCAGCTTTGTATACCGGAAGCTTTCCGCACGGAATATTTCATTTGGAACAGCTGTTTGAGCTTGAATGGGAAGGAAGAGAGTCTTGCTTAATTCAGAAAGAAACCGGTGACCGGTTTGTGATATCGTTTGACATCTTGTTAGAAAGTGAGATGATAAATATTAGAAAATAATAGAAGGAGTGGGAAATATGCAGCCTGAAGATATTGTCAGAAGCGGTCCGAACCAGTACGTTTGCAGAGAGGGGATCGCGAAAGAACTGCCGTCATTTGCGAATGTATTCGAACGGCCCGTCATCATTACTGGAGTCAAATCGTTTAAAGCTTTTACGAGTTATACAACGCCTCCAAACGATTGGAAAGTCGTTCAGCATACGGGCTGCAGTTCCCTAAATAAGATTAAAAAAGCAGCAGAAGCAGCAGAATCGGCAGATGTCATCATCGGGATAGGCGGGGGAACCGTCTTAGATACGGCGAAGGCAGCCGCCGATTTGTTGAACATTGAAGTCATGATGATTCCGACGATCCCGGGAACATGCGCGGCAAGCACGCCGTTAAGCGTGATCTATGATGATGACGGCAACTTTTCGGGCGTCCAATACCATAAGCGCTCAAGCTATTTGACGCTGGTCGATCCGCTGCTTCTCCTTTCTTCGCCGGTCGCTTATGTGAAAAGCGGAATCGGTGATACGCTGGCGAAATGGTATGAGGCCGAAGCGATCATCAGAAATACGGCCGATTCGCTTTCCATCATGGTTCAGACAGGGCTGAGGCAGTCTGTCTATATTCGGGATATTTTGTTGACAGAAAGTCTGAAAGCCATAGAAAGTCTTGAAAAAGGCGAAACCTCCTCATCTTTCGCACATGTCCTCGAAGCGGTTATCGCGCTGGCTGGCACAGTAGGCGGATATGCGGGACGCTATGGCAGAATGGCCGGAGCCCATGCCATTCACAACGGCTTAACGTTCATCCCCGAAACCCATCGTGTGCTGCATGGCCAAAAGGTAGCCTACGGGATACTCGTGCAGCTTGCTTTAGAAGGACGGACAGATGAAATTGCCGAACTGATTCCCTTTTATGAAGGGCTCGGTTTTCCGAGAAGACTTAGCGATTTAGGCATTTTAGAAAACGTTGAAGAGGCAAAACGGACCGTTGCCGCTCATGCCGTGCGGCCGGATGAATCTTTATGTTTGATGGGATCTTTTCATGAAGCTGATGTGATGGCGGCGATAGAGTCGCTTGAATAAACCTGATAAATAAAACGAGTCAGCCATCCTGTAACGGATGGCTGACTTTGTTAAATTTCCACTTTCACATCGGCGCTTTTTTTCAGTTTTTCAACCTGCTGTCCGAGTTTTTCCTGTCTTTTTTGCTGTTTGAGCATGTCTTGGATTTGTTTCTTGACATCGTCAAACGCAGGTGTGTTTTTCTGTCCGCTGTCTTTTTGCTGTGCGGCAAATTGATCATAGTAATCTTTGATTTCTTTGTCTGTGACCTGATCTGCCGGCAGTTCTTTGTCAATATATTTTTCTGTTTTGATATTGTCGGCAATGTCACTTTTCAGCGTGTTCATGTTTAAGCCGGCTTTCTTGACAGCTTCCTCAAAATCTTGTTCATTTTTATACTGCTTTTTGCTTTCGTCCAGCTGTTTTTCAATTTCTTTCTCAGATGCTTTGTAGCCTTTTTTGTCCGCTTCTTGGGTAATTAAAGCCTGTCCGACCAGGCTGTCGATGGCCTGCTTTTTGATTTGCTGTGCCGCATCTTTTGAAGTCGGATCCTGTCCTGTTTGCTGATACTGCATTTGTGCGGTTGATAATACGCTGTTATAGTCCTTGCCTGTGATCTTTTCATCGTTAACGACAGCCACTGTTTTTGTTTCATCGACTTTTTGCTGATCAAGCTTTTTCTGAATGGCTTTCATTTGCTTTTCTTGATCCTGCTGCCCGCTTTGGGCTGTTTTTTCTTGATTGTTTGCCTTGGATTGCTGATCATCATGATTTGAAGTGCAGGCGCCCAATACGACAGCCAATAATCCGATCATGAGAGATGATATGCCTTTTTTCATAATATATCTCCTTTCTTCAAACAGAAGTGAATCTTAAAATGACCTTTAGTGGGCATTCTAAACGATCGGCTCTAAAAAAGAAACCATTTGGAATCAATTTTCCAAAATGTAATCGAATTGAAAGGAGATCGTAATGTGATGGCCGAGTTCCGGTTTACTTGATATGTTTCGGATCAAAGCCGTAGACTTCGAAGTCCTTCGCAAAAATATCCTGCACCAGCTCTTTTGTTTCGTCATTGTAAAAGCTCTCAAAAGTCGGTAACACCCAGTCGAAGGATGACATGGTGAAAACGGTGTCCGCGAATTTTCCTTTTTTGAGCATAGTATCGGAAAGATGGTGCGGTGATTTCGACAGCTGTGATATCGGAGATTTCAATAATTTGTATTTGTTTTCAATCTCTCTGATTTGCGCGCTGAATTGCTCGAGGTAAATATAATTGGTGACAAACTCTTCTTCTCCTTCGAGATACTGAGGACCAAGGTGCCGGTCAATGGCGCTGATTTCCGGCCCCAAATCTTTTAAATGATGCAAGAATTGGGTGAAAGACAGCCCTGTTTTCATGTCACTGTTGAACAGACAGATAAAATTCGGGGAGCAAATTGCCGCCAGAAAGGAACTGACTGCTCTCCGGAAAGGGTTGCGCACAAGCTTGTAAGTGTCCTTTTTTCCCTCTCTTAATTCTGCCAGAAGATCCTTCACATAATCCGGCTGCTGCGTATAGATCGTATTTCTGTAGTGATGAACCTCCCCCGCGCATCTTCGGCCAACATCTTCAATCAGTCCGTTTTGGAAAAAGAACCAGCGATTCAGCGTCGTGCAGCCGCTTTTTGGAATCCAGAACAGAATGATCGGAAAATCTTTCGCAAAAAGAGGGGTATAAAGGTAAATCAAGCGATTCAGTCTCTCATCTTCAAACATGCAGAACACATCCACTTCTTTCTTTGTTTTGGTCCGCCTGAGACAGCGGTTGCCTTTATACACAAAGTATGCCGTCACCAATGAATTGATAGGGCGATAATATGAATATATTTCAAAATGATAAGATCTGGCAGACGGTTCCTTATTGAACCATATATAGAAAAATAAGTTTATGCTTTAAAACAATCTTATGATACTAGAGCATGCCTGTACAGTTTATATTTAATGGAACTTTCTGTTTCACTGTATGCTCCGCCTGAGGTAACATGAAAATGAGAAATGCCTGGGAGCGTTCTGAAAGGTCAGATGCTCAAGGAAAATGGAATAAAGGGAGGGTCGCTCATGCAGATTCGCATGACTGAATATCATGTTCCCAACCCCGAGTCGGGGCCGTACGGGATCGCCGTATGTGCAAACGGGCGCATTTGGTTTACTGAACAAAAGGGAAACCGGATTGGTATGCTCACAGAGTCTGGAGATATTACCGAATATACGATTCCGACGAAGAGCGCAGGCGCCTCGATTATTACTCCCGGGATTAGCGGTGAGCTATGGTTTACGGAGTATAAAGCGGGGAAAATCGGAAAAATGACGCCTCAAGGGGAAATAACCGAGTATGCCCTTCCTCTAGGTACTGCCCCGTTTGGGATCGCCGTAGGCTGTGACGATGCCATGTGGTATACCGATATGGCCGGACATCAAATCGGCAGGCTGTCATCTTCAGGCGAAATCACTGAATATAAACTGCCCAAACCGGGAGCCTTCCCGTCATTTATTACAAGGGGAGCAGACGATGCACTCTGGTTTACACAAAATCAAAGCGGCTCCATCGGGCGAATAACGGCAGATGGAGACATCAGCGAGTACCCGCTTCCTGGAGAACAATCCGGACCGGTCGGAATCACTGCAGGCCCGGACGGAGCTTTGTGGTTTACAGAAATAAACGGAAATCAAATTGGGAGAATTGCGGTCTCAGGGAAGATCAGCGAATACCCGCTTCCGACAGCCAATGCCCGCCCGCACGCGATTACCGCCGGCGGCGATGGTGCCCTGTGGTTTACGGAATGGGGTGCGGGTCAAATCGGCCGCATTACAGTCAACGGGGATATTACGGAATATCCAATTCCGACGGCCGAGTCTGAACCGCACGGGATAGCGGCCGGACCAGCCCAATCGATCTGGTTTGCAGAAGAGTGCGGCCGTATTGGGAAAATCTCTATTCTTGATTAAAAAACGTCCAGTTTGCTGGACGTTTTTTTATATATTATTCCGTTCTCGTTTCCATTCTGCGGTTGGGAGAGCCAAGGCCTTTATTCATCAAGTAAAAATGGAAAATGTATTCACCGATTGCCATAGCGACTGCTGCAAAAAACGCGGCCAATGCAGCGGTGTTTGCAGCCGTTCCCGTCGCAAGAGCCATCAGCCAAACGACAAGAAAAGCGACGCCTAAATCGGCTAAAGTGGCTGTGATGTTATTGGTCTTCGGCAAAATAAACAAATCACCCAGCAAATAGGATACCGCGCCAAGAACAATTGTGATGAAGAGGGTGTTTTCAAAACTGAAACTAAACCCGAGCCCGAGAACAAGGTACAGTATCACAATTGTCATGATGCCTTTAATGGCAAGGGCTTTCACATGTTCCATAACAATTCGCTCCTTTATACGAGATTTTAGTTTTTCTTTTCCTCGTATTCAGAAAACGAAACATGCAAACTTGCTTTTTTAACGGGCTCAGACATTTTTCCGCCATTCTTTCTGTTTCTTGCATAGTAGATGATATAGCATAACGCCATAAATGGAACACCGCAAAAAAGGGCGATTCTTTGGTTCGGATCAAAGGCAATGCCGATGCAGGATGCCAGACATAATAGAAAAGCGGCAATCGGTACTGCCGGATAAAACGGTGTCCGGTATTTTAAGCCGTCTGCGGTGTTTCCTTCAGCCAAAAAGCGTCTGCGGAACATGAACTGCGAGGCTGCAATGCTCATCCAGACGGCAACAACGGCAAAGCCTGAAATTGATACAAGAACGATATAGACGGAATCAGGTGCAAAAACACTGGAGAGCAGCGACAGAATGCCGCCGATCATACTGAAAATCAGCGCGTTCAACGGAATTCCCCGTGAAGTCAGCTTTTGAAAAACGGGGTGTAACGTTTTTTCTTTTGACAGTGACCAGAGCATCCGGGAGCAAGCATATAAGCCTGAGTTGGCCGCGGAAAGCAGAGCCGTCAGAATCACAAAATTCATAATGTCGGCCGCGTATGGAACACCGATACGGTCAAAAACGACGACGAACGGGCTTTTGATCACACCGGCTTCTTTGACCGGAATGAGGCATGAGAGCACGAAAATCGTTCCGATGAAGAAAAGCACCAGTCTCCAGAGTGTTGTCTTGATCGCTTTTGGAATGTTCTTTTCCGGTTCGGCGCTTTCTCCGGCGGCAATCCCGATCAGCTCCGTACCCGAAAACGCAAAATTCACGGAGAGCATCGCCATAAAAATTGGAAGGAAACCGTTCGGAAAGAGCCCGCCTTCTCCTGCAAAGTTTGAAAGAAGCGGTGCGGAATCTGTATTTTGTAGCGGGATGATGCCGAATATCGCCGCTCCGCCTAAAATAATAAACAATATAATGGCAAGCACTTTAATGCTCGAAAACCAAAATTCGGACTCGGCAAAAAATCTCACTGAGACAGCATTGAACACGAAAATCAGTGCAGCGAAAACCGCGCTCCACATCCACACCGAAGTATCGGGGAACCAGCGCTGCATTAATAACCCGGCAGCGGTAAATTCCGAACCCAGCGCGACAGCCCAGGTCAGCCAGTAAAGCCAGGCGACGGTGAATCCGGTGCCCGGCCCGATGAATTTAGAGGCATACATATGAAACGATCCGGTCACAGGCATGGCGACCGATAATTCGCCGAGGCAGAGCATGACAAGGTAGACGATCAGAGCCCCGACTAAGTAGGCTAAAATCGTTCCGGCAGGACCCGCCTGTGAGATCGTATAACCGGAACTTAAGAAAAGACCCGTGCCGATAACGCCTCCCAAGGAGAGCATGATCAGGTGTCTCGTTTGCATTTTTCTTTGAAAGTTCTGACGATTGTTGTTTGACTGTTCCATCATATCTCCAGCTTTCTCGCCCAGTCGGCGACGGCTTTTATGTCTTCAGGTGTTGTTCTGCAGCAGCCGCCGATCAGCTGTGCTCCTTGGTTGTACCAGCTGCGGGCGCTTTCTCCGAAGGAAGCTTTGCATGCCGCACCATGCCATGTTTTTGTCTCCGGATCATACTGTTCACCGGAATTCGGATAGACGATAATCGGTTTAGCTGTATGCTTTTTGATGCCGCCAATGAGCGAAGAGACATGCTCCAGCCGCGTACAGTTTACGCCAACTGCCGCAACCTGGTCATGCTGATCGAGCCATTTCGCGCATTCGCCGGCTTTCGTGCCGTCGCTGATATGACGTCCGTCTTTAGCGCTGAAACTGATCCACGCATGTGTGTCAGGGAATTCTTTCAATAAATGAACGATTGCTTTTGCTTCTGAAAGGCACGGTATTGTTTCACAGGCTAACATATCGGCGCCTGCATCGATTAAAGCGGCCATTCGCTGCCTGTGAAAATCGGCCAATTCGTCTTCTGTGACGTCATAATCCCCCCGATATTCGGAACCATCCGCTAAAAAAGCGCCGTAAGGGCCTACTGAAGCGGCTACAAACGGTTTGGGCCGGCCTTTGCGGTTTTCCGGAACCGCCCAAAATTCATCGCGTGCTTCTACAGCAAGACGTACAGACTCCCGGATAAGGTGGAGCGCTTCTTGTTCACTGAGGCCGCGTTTTGTGAAACCTTCAACCGTCGACTGATAGCTGGCTGTCATCGCGCAATCGGCGCCCGCACGGAAATAATCCAGATGCACTTGTTTGATAAGCTCGGGGTTTTCGATGAGCATTTTTGCAGACCACAGGCTGTCGTTCAAATCACAGCCGTACCGTTCAAGCTCGGTGGCCATCGCGCCGTCAAGTGTGATGATAGGAAATTGTTCTAAAATCGATTGGATCGGATTGGTCATCTCATTGTTGAGGATCTGTCGTTTGAGACCCCGGCCTCCTTTTTTAGAGTTTTTAAAAATATATGAAAAATAGTTTAAAAGACTTCAGTAGCTTTTGTCAATCTACCAAAATCAGTTTTTACTAGTAGCTTTTGTCGTTTTCTATTTAGGGTAAAACGGTACGTCTCCGCATATTTTTTTAAAAAAAGACTGATAAGGGGTATTGGATGGATGAAAAAACTGATTATCAATGCTGATGATTTTGGATATTCAAGAGGCGTGAACTATGGAATTATTGATGCCTATAAGCTGGGGATTTTAACATCAGCGACGTTCATGACAAATATGCCGGGCGCAGGTCATGCGGCGCGGCTGGCTCGCGAATCGCCCGGGCTCGGGATCGGCGTACATTTGGTGCTGACCTGCGGAAGGCCGCTTTTGTCTGATCACCGGACGATCGTCGATGCAAAGGGGAATTTTCGCAATCTCGCATTTTATCAAGGTGCTTTTACAATTGATACTGATGAAGTATACCGCGAGTGGAAAGCGCAGATTGAAACATGCATCAACATGGGCTTGGAACCCGATCATTTGGACAGCCACCATCACATCAACGCTTCCCCGGCCATCTCAGACGCATTTTTGACGCTCGCCAAAGAGTACCGTTTGCCTGTCAGGCGCAATATGGAGAGTGCTGTGATCACGGAAAAAGGAGTGAAGACAACAGACTTTTTTTTACCTGTCCTCGAAGCGGCTTTAAAGGATGAAGAAGCCGTCTCTGAACTGTTTGAAGAGCATGATACCGTGGAGGTCATGACCCACCCGGCATACATCGATAAGGAGCTTTTGACGAACTCTTCTTATACTTATCCGAGAGTCGATGAACTTGAATTTTTAACCGATCCGGACGTTGTCATCCGTTTGAATAAGCTTACTGATGTCCAGCTCGTATCATTTAGGAATTTGACATAAGGAGAATGCCGAAATGAAACATATTTTTCAGCTGCTGGGAAAGTCTTTGCTGATTCCGATTACCGTTCTTCCGATCGCCGGCCTGCTGCTGCGTCTTTCTGCGGAAGATATGCTGAATATACCGCTTTTTCAAGCGTCAGGCGTGATATTGAACAATATGGATGTCCTGATCGCAATCGGCATCGCCATGGGCTTTGCCCGTTCAAAAGATAAAGGAATTCCTGCGCTGACAGGATATTTGGCGATAACCGTATTAAAAGAGGGGCTCGGCATCTTGAATCCTGATCTTGATATGAGCGTCTTCGGCGGGGTGCTCGCCGGCCTGATGGCGGCTTTCATTTATAACCGGTTTCAACATACGAAACTGCCAAGCATGTTTTCATTTTTTGGCGGAGAGAAGTTTCCGATTACGATGATCGTATTGGTGACGATTCCGGTGGCAGGCTTTTTTTCAATCGTCTGGCCTTATGCAGAAGCGGCGATCGACACTTTTAGCCAGTCGCTTGTAGGTCTTGGCGCTTTCGGGGTGTTTGTATTCGGATTTCTGAATCGGTTTTTGCTGCCGTTCGGCCTTCACCATGTCATGAATACGTATATTTATTTTGGGCTTGGGCGCTATGAGACGGCATCCGGCGAAGCGGTGACAGGGGAAATTACGCGGTTTTTGAATGGAGACCCGACAGCCGGCTACTTTCTCGGCGGCTTTTTTATCACGATGATGTTTGGCATTCCGGCGATCGCTTTGGCAATCGCGCATGCAGCCAGAACGAGAAAAAAGGAAACGAAAGCGCTCATGTCTTCAGGAGCAGCCACATCACTGATCACCGGGATTACGGAACCAGTTGAATTCACGTTTTTATTTACTTCGCCTTTATTGTACTTTCTTCACTCGGTCTATACGGGACTTGCCGGAGCGGTGCTCTGTTTGCTTGGGATTCGTCACGGCTTCTCATGGGGAGCAGGCGTAATCGATTATTTGCTGAACCTTAATTTATCAGACGGCGGATTATGGATCATACCCGTCGGCCTTGCCTTTTTTGCTCTCTATTATGTTACGTTTTACTTTGTGATTATAAAGCGAAACATTCCGGTGATCGGAAGGGAACAGGAAACACCTGAAGGAAACCGGCTGCATCGGTCTATGGCTGCAGGCATTCTTAAGCATATCGGCGGCCGTGAGAATGTCGTGACTTGCGAAAACTGTATAACCCGTTTGCGAATGAAATTAAAAGACACGTCCTTGGCGGATGAAGCGCAATTAAAGCAATTAGGAGCGCACGGTGTGGTCAAAATTGACCAGCATCATATCCAGATTGTGATCGGAACGGATGCTGGGAATGTGAAAAAAGATTTGCAGAACTTAATCGGGGAGACTCCGCCGGATTAAAAACTGGAGTTGATTGTCCCGTACCTTTTGGAAAAATCACGAGTCTGCGAAAAATAAGCTTGCACCTCCAGCAGCGTGAGGCGTTATGATAGGAATAAATCGTCAGTTGGAGGGGATTTTTATGGAAAATGACGGATATTATCCAATCGGTGTTTTTTCAGAAATGACAGGGACATCCATTCGGACGCTCCACTATTACGATGAAATCGGCCTGTTGAAGCCTGAAAAACAGCCGGGAACAGGCCGCCGTTTCTACACAGACAGAGATGCGAGAGAGTTGCAGAAAATCACATGTTTTAAGTTTCTCGGGTACAGTCTTGAACAAATTCGCGCTTTCATGAAGGATGCATGCTTTGATGCCGGTCTGATTGAGGCGCTGCAGGAGCAGAAAAAGGTGCTGGAGGAGAAAAAGGAACATATTGAAACAGGGCTGAAAGCGATAAACAGGACAATCGGTCTTCTGGAGGAGGAAGAGGAAATCGACAGTTCTGTTTTCATGAGCCTGCTGAACAGCATCCAGACTGAGAAGGAGCAGCGCATATGGCTTGAACAGCAGGTGTCCAAACGTTTTGCCGATGATGTATTCGGCAAATCAGAAGATGAGATGGCCAAATTGGATCAAGAGTATGTTCGTTTATCTAAGGAAGCCAAGCGGCTCATGGGAAAACCGGTTGATGACCCCGAAGTGCAGGAAATGGCGGACCGATATATGAAGACGAGTTTGGAATTTGTCGGAGAGGGCGTGCTGTCGGCTTTAGGACAGATGGAGACAATCGAATCGCAGCAGCTGGCAGAGAAGTTTTCTTCACCTTTTACAAAAGAAGAGGATGAGTGGCTGCAGCAGGTGTTCGAATATTACATGATTCACAACGATTTCTGTCCCGAAAACGGCCGATGAAAAAATCCGCCGGAGCTTTTAATGCAAAAGCTCCGGCTCAATTTTCGCCGTTTCATTATCAAGTGAAACATGCAGTTGATGGTTTTGATTAACCGAAGCGAAAAAGATTTCATCCATTCGTTCAAGCCCTTTCTTCTTCAGCTGGTTTTTGAGCCAGTTTTCCGTTACATTCAATTGGTGAAGGACAGATGTGTACACTTTCCCTTCAATGATGACCGGATATGAAAATTCGCCGCCGCTTTTTTGAATCCCCATATCTTCAGCCGTGACTTCCATTTTATTTGGCTTTTTGTATACCGTTAAATTTCCATTCGCCTCTATAAACGCCATTTCTACGTCGCTGACATTGAAAACATCTTTTTCACGAAGCATTTGCAGAACATTATCCACCGAATATCTGATTCGTTTTAAATTGCCGACAATAAACGTTCCATTTTTGATGACGATGGTCGGTTCAAATGTAATCAGACGTCCGAGTGTTCTGTTTTTGATCATGATTTTTGAAGCGAGTCTTTGCAGTAGGGCAATCGCAGCCACCGCAGCGGCGGTATGCAAATGTTCAATCCTCGGATCGGCTATGTCAGCTCCGACGACAGCCCCCAATGTAATAATGATTAAAAAATCAAATACAGGCATTTCGCCGATTGAGCGTTTTCCCATTAGCAATGTAACAGCCAATAAAAGCGGAAGGATGGTGATGATTCGCCCGTAGACAACCAAAATTTCTTTCATAGTTTCCATTTTCTCGCTTCCTTTTTATAGCCTTTTGCCAATTCAAGATTGACGGCCGTCATTTTCGAGTTGAGGTCATGATATGGATAAGAATCGCTTATTTCAGGAAGCCGGTTGGCATCCTCCTGGTTTGAAATCACACGACCCGCCGAAACAAACCGTTTTGGGGGAATTGTAACACCGATTACTGTTGCTCCCGGTTCAATCACCGTATTCTCTTGGATATAGGCATCAAAAACAAGGCTTTGCATCCCGACAAAAACATTGTTGTCAATTCGTACGGGACCGTGAATTTGACATTGCGGGGCAAGTGAGACTTTCTCGCCTATGTAAATGGAATACGATTCACGATCCTTAAAAACGGATTGTTCAGTAACTGGGCTGTTGTACTCATAGTTTTTCAATCCGTGCAAAACAACTCCGTCCTGGATATTGCAATCATGGCCGATGTAGATTTTTAATCCCGTGTCCCCTCTGATCGAAGAGAAAGGCCCGATGAAAACGTTGCGCCCGATGACCACACTGCCGATGACCGAGGCGAAATGATGGATGTATGAGGACGCATCAATATCCGGAATATCTGCTTCTTGATTAAATGACGCGGTAATATTGGGACTGACATTGTCTTGGATCAGCAGCTTTTCAAGAAACTTCCCGGCGAGTGACGAAACCGTTAACCCGAGGATGAGTTTGTTGCTTAATTTCATATGACCTGCCTCCTTTATTCAGGTAGTCTGTCTAAAAAACGGGATAATATTTATGGGCGGCGGTCTGAAACTAAAAAAGAGGATATGGGGAGATAACGGCTAATAAAGCAATGGAATAGGTTTTAGGAAGCGTTCAAGACGATTACCATTTTCATCTCTAAAAAAACAAAGGAAATGATTCATTTAGAGGAGGAAATTTACGGTCAGCTTGCCTTGGATGACTCCTCGACTTATTTTAAGGGAGGTTGAAACTTTGAATCTATCTTTGGCAGTTGCATTAGTTATATCTGTGTTTTTAAATATATTTCAGCTGGCACAACTCAAATCCAATAACCGAAAAACGCAAACTGGGAAGAGAGTACAAAAAGGCCGCTCAACCCCTTCGCTGCCATCCTATGGACTTATTTCGCCATTATCATTCTTTTGATGTTGGCTGCATTAGTAACCGTTATCATACAGCTTAACGAATAATATTAGCGCTTCTCTTCTGCTGCCGGCTTTTTATTATTGCCACAGTCATAACGAAAAATGCGCAGAAATTGCAAGGAGAAAAAACGATGAAAACGGGATCGCTCGCTTTGACACACACGGAAACGATTGCCCCGAAGAGATCTATTTTAAATGAAGAGACGTTCGAATTTGAAACTCAAAAAAGATGGGCAAATCGTAAAGCATGCGGTAGAAAATCATAAGGAAGAGACAAATACCGCAGCTCCTCCTGCCAAAAAGGATAGAGACATTGGACATGTCAAAAAAAACAGGAGGCAACCCGCTGCCGAATACAGGAAATAATCGCCTGTACCGTGCTTTACTCATTGGACCCATCCTTCTTATTATCGGACTTGCTATGTTTGTTTTAAACTGTAAAAAGACTCAAAATCAAAGTGCGTAAATATTCCCCAAAAGACAGCGTTACGGCTGTCTTTTTCGTTTGCGGAACAGCACTTCGCCCACGGCACCTGCGGAAACGCCGAGCACATAAGCCAATAAATCGCTCCACAAAAATCCATAACCGAGAATGAGTCCGCCGAGCGGAACGGCTCTGATATCATCAATCCATGGAGCGTGATACAGCTGGCTGCATTCGATTAAAAAACAAAATGCGAGCGCAATCAGCGCTACTGAAGCTGTCTTCGCGTTTTTGAACAAAAAGCCTGCGCCGAAGAAAATCATCAGCGCCCACAGCGCATCCCCTAAATAGGCATTCACGATGTCCGGCAGCATATCGGCCGCCTTTCTTGAAGCAAGCCCCGCCGCCATCGCTGCGAATATCATCGCAAGCCGGCGGATACGGCTTCTTTTCATATTCATGGCTGGACCCCTTTTCTGCCAAAGCAGGTGAAGTAAATCTTCGGAGACATGACGGATACAAGAGGAAAAACGTTTTATTATTTTGGACGGTTTAAAATGAACGAAAAAAGCCGCCGGATACGGCGGCTTGCAGACTGTTGACAAAATAGGTCGGATTTTTATAATCCGACCTATTTTTGTCCAATTTATTCTGTTTTTTCGATGAGAATGCTGGCGAATTGGACTTTTCCAAGTCCAATTCGCCAGCTTTTTGAGATTCATGGCAGTGAAAACAAGCATCGCCTGCATGGACAATTTTTTCTTACCCCGTAGGGTTGTCCAGCGCAGGCCATGCTTGTGTTTTAAATCCGCA
>NZ_BORF01000019.1:0-80935 GCF_018333035.1 Bacillus sp. J41TS8 | reverse complement strand
CTGTTCGCGCTGATCTTTAGAGTGCTTAGACAACATGGAAAAACCTCCAAAAACTAGATTTCACTCACATTTTAACAAAAAAAGCTTGTCGATCAAGCCACTTTTTATGGCTTTGTCGACAAGCTGAAAGGCTTGTTCAAATGAACAAGCCTTTTACGCACAGCACACCTTATTTCAAGAAAATGAAATAAAGAATGAATACAACAGCCAATCCGTACATAATCGGATGGATCTCTTTTGCTTTGCCTTTAAAGATCATCGTGATCGGGTAGAAAATAAATCCGATCGCGATTCCTGTGGCGATGCTGTATGTCAGCGGCATCGCGATCATCGTTAAGAATGCGGGCACCGCAATCTCAAACTTCGTCCAGTCGATTTTGTTGAGATTCGCCACCATCAGCACGCCGACGATGATTAAAGCAGGCGCCGTCACTTGCGAAGTGATAACGCTGAGGACAGGCGAGAAGAACAGCGACAGCAAGAACAAAACGCCTGTCACGATCGCCGCAAAACCGCTTCTCGCTCCGGCCGCTACCCCGGCACTTGACTCAACATAAGCGGTCGTCGTCGATGTACCAAGGATCGCTCCGGCAACAGTTGCGGAAGAATCGGCAAGCAAAGCCCTGCCAGCGCGCGGCAGTTTGTTATCCTTCATCAAACCGGCTTGTGATGCAACACCCACCAATGTACCGGCCGTATCAAAAAAGTCGACGAATAAAAACGTTAAAATGACGACAAGCATCTGCACCGAAAAGATATCATGAAGGTGGATAAAGGCTTGTCCAAATGTCGGCGCAAGGCTGGGAACAGCACCGACAATTTTGTCAGGAACGTCAATCTGACCGAAGATCATACCGACAATCGCCGTGAGCAGCATCCCGAAGAAAATGCCGCCGTTCACGCGCAATACCATTAAAATGACAGTGATGATCAGTCCGAAAACAGTCAAAAGAACGGGACCTGAATGAATATTTCCAAACGACACAATGGTATCCGGGTTGGATACGACGATTTTGGAGCCCTGCAAACCGACGAAAGCGATAAACAGACCAATTCCCGCACCGACAGCCATTTTCAGCTCATAAGGAATCGAATTGATAATTTTTTCCCTCAAACCGGACAGCGAAAGAGCGATAAAAATAAGTCCGGAAACCATAACGCCGGAAAGGGCCGTCTGCCATGGAATCTGCATGTTCAGAATAACGGAGAATGCAAAGAATGCGTTAAGCCCCATTCCGGGCGCAAGGGCGATCGGATACTTCGCAAGCAGCCCCATGATAAAACAACCGACAGCTGCTGAAACCGCTGTTGCCGTAAAGACCGCGCTTTGATCCATTCTCAATGCATCCGGGAAATTTTCCACCGACGCCAGAGAAAGGGTAAGCGGGTTGACGATCAAAATATATGCCATGGACAAAAATGTGGTGAGTCCGCCGATCATTTCTCTCCGATAGTTTGTACCCAATTCTTCAAACTGAAAGTAACGCTTCAAAATGGTATACTCCTCTCGTTTGTCTGTCGCTTTTATTGTTTCATAAACCTTTGCTTTTAAACAAAAAACGCCCCAATTGGCGGGACGCTTGACTACGGCATATTTCATACTGAAAAAATGTTTTTTTCACGGACAAAATATTGTATACAAGCGTAGTCAAGCTATTTACGGTAGCTTGGTAGAAACTTATGGGCCATATCCCCATGATTATACGACAAGTCTTTTTTGAATTACTATACTATTGTAGCAATATCTAACGCTGAACACAATAAAAAAACGAACATTAATGATTTTAATGTTCGCTTCGTTCGTTGTTTTTTCCAGATTCTGACCGTGAATCGTTTTTGAATAAAACACGAATTTATCATGATATCGTATTCGGGTTTCATATTCTGCTACAAACTGGTGCTTCGTACACGGTTTGAAAATAAATCTTAAATTTTGATGCCTTTCGGTTGTCACGCCGCGATCAGAAGATACATGACAAGGCAGTTGCGGCATTTCTACCTTTGCCTTAGATTTTATCCACTCCGACCGCAGGATTTTTAAAATTGTAGACCTTGATGAAGCATGGTTGTTTTTGCAAGCGGCACAAGGAAAAACCCTTTCTAACAAGCTGGTACGTGCAGGCCGCTCCATGAACGCAGGGGTGTACTTTGTCACGCAAAACGCACAAGATTTAACCGATGAATATTGGTGTGAAGTTTGCCTTTCGTTCCAGTGACAGTACAGAAATTAAGAAAACCCTTCAATTTTTGGTGTCGATTCCGAGATGAAGCCAATCAACGACGACTTAGAAAATTGGAAAATGGACAATGCCTTATGCAGGATTTATATGGACGGGTTGGGATTATTCAAGTTCATCCTGTTTTTGAAGATTTATTTGCAGCCTTTGACACCAGACCACCTGTCGCAGAAAGGCAGTGATGAGATGAACAAACCAAAACTGAAAAAGATGGTATGGATGACGGTACTCATTAGTGCGGTCATTTTTTTATTGTTTCTTTCCCTGTTTACCATTACACAGGCTGCTGGCTTGGTGGATGATACGGTTCCCTTCGTTTGGAGTCTCGACAACAAAATGCAAAAAAGGTGAGCGGCAAAACCCGCCCCGGGAATAAATAATACCTGGAGCGGGTTTTTCAGTGTGGTTCTGCGCACTTGGCTTCGCGGTACAGTTCTTCCATCGAGCTTGATCGTGATGAAAGCCTTGACCTAGAGCGCACTCTAGGTGATAAGCTATTATTAATTTCATGATGAAAGGAGGAATGTCCAATGTTCAAAAGAACGGACGAAATCTTCTATGGCCCTTCAAATTAGTCAGCTTGCGAGAGAGACCGGATTGTCTATTCACACTCTTCGTTACTATGAAAAGGAAGGGATTCTTCCACCCGCCAAACGTAATGAAAACGGTATTCGCATATTTGATTCGGAAGACATTGAATGGATCAAATTCGCATGCTGCCTTCGTGATTCAGGAATGAGTATTGCCGAAATGAAGCAGTTTGTGCAACTGGTCATAAAGGGAGATGAAACGAAAACTGAACGTATCCAAATGCTTCAATTACAAATTAAACGTATCGAAGCCCAATTCGAACAATTAACTCGCTTCAAGGAAAACATTCAATACAAAATCGATTTATATTCCTCTCGGTAGGAGTTTAAAGGAGGCGCCAGCCCATGAAAACAATCATGATCACCGGTACATCAGCAGGAATCGGAAGAGCTACAGCCTTACATTTCGCAAATAAGGGATGGAACGTTATTGCTACTATGCGTTGTCCTGAAAAAGAAACGGAGTTGACCAAGGTTCAGAACGTGTGGGTTACCCATCTTGACGTTGAAAACAAGGAATCTATCCAAACTGTAATCGAGCAAGGGATATCAAAATTCGGGGAAATCGACGTCGTTGTAAACAATGCAGGTTACGGTGCATTTGGTATCTTTGAGGCTGCAACGGAAGAACAAATTCAAAGACAGTTTGATGTCAATGTGTTTGGCCTGATGCGGGTAACCAAAGCGATCCTGCCTCATTTCAGAAAGAATCGTAAGGGAGTTATTATCAACGTTACCTCTGAGGGAGGCAGAGTCACCTATCCGTTGTTTTCGCTTTATCATGCTTCCAAATATGCCGTAAACGGATTCACTGAGTCTCTACTTTATGAACTGTCTCCATTTAATATCCGGGTAAAGATTGTGGAGCCGGGTCCCACCAAAACCGAGTTCACGGGCAGATCTAGGGATGCTATTCAGGATACTCGGTTGACAGATTATAGTGAATTCGAGCAAAAAATCAATTTAATGTATCAAAGCTTGTTCGCCCCTGAACAAATCGCTTCTCCGGAACTTGTTGCTGAAGTTATCTACAAGGCGGCAATCGATCCTTCCCGCCAACTGAGATATCATATCGGCTCTGACTTGATGATTGAACGCGAAGAACTAAACGATAATGAATTTATCGGCAAAATGGCTCAAAGATTTGGTATTGATATTGAATAATTTTCAGCATTCCATGTGCATCTCCTATTGAGGAAAAACAAATCTTCCCGTCCATCACCCCACACAGTCAAGTGCTTAAATAGTCATTGGAGGGGAAAGAAAAAATAAAAACGTCTCCGATGTGATAGAATTTGACGATACTCAAAACCCGGCGCTCGGCGAAAAAAGCTAACGAAAAACTAACATTTCCATTGATATGATATAACTCATGAATTGTAAGGATGTGCGTATATGAAAATAATACTTGTGAAGATGAAGAAATGCTTTCAGCTATCGTTGCAAAGGGACTTCGCAAGGCAAGTTATGCGGTTGATACAGTTTTAATGGTGAAGAGGCTTTAGAATATTACCAAGTTAATGAGTACGATATTATCGTTTTAGACTTGAATATCCCCAAAATAGACGGGCTTGATGTATTGCGGACAATTCGCAAAAAGGATACAGATACAAAGATTTTAATTCTGTCTGCAAGAGCAAAAATTGACGAAAGAATGCCATAACTGTGCCATGAAAAATATAAAAGCCCTAAAAACCCAGTATTACCAAGGGTTTTTAGGGCATCTGTTACTACTCCCACTCGATTGTTGCAGGCGGCTTGCTCGTAATGTCGTAAACCACACGGTTAATGTGCTTCACTTCATTGACGATCCGTGTCGAGATTGTCTCAAGGACATCCCAAGGAATTCTCGCCCAGTCGGATGTCATGCCGTCAATCGATGTCACGGCGCGAATGCCGATCGTATAGTCATACGTTCTTGCATCTCCCATGACACCGACGCTGCGGATGTCAGGAAGAACAGTGAAGTATTGCCAAATATCTTTTTCAAGATCAGCTTTGGCGATTTCTTCACGGAGAATCGCATCTGATTCGCGGACGATTTCAAGCTTTTCCTCCGTCACTTCTCCAAGAACGCGGATGCCGAGGCCTGGACCAGGGAACGGCTGGCGCCAAACGATTTCGTCAGGGATGCCGAGCTCGGTTCCGAGCGCACGCACTTCATCTTTGAAGAGCGTATTCAGCGGTTCGATCAGTTCAAACTGCATGTCTTCCGGAAGTCCGCCGACATTGTGATGCGACTTGATCGTCTGAGCTGTCGCTGTTCCGCTCTCGATAATGTCAGTGTAAAGCGTTCCCTGTGCAAGGAAGTCAATACCTTTCAGTTTTTCCGCTTCATCGTCAAACACGTAGATAAACTCATTACCGATGATTTTCCGTTTTTGCTCAGGGTCTGAGACGCCTTTAAGCTTGTTCAGGAAGCGGTCTTTCGCATCAACTTTGATCACGTTCATGTTGAAGCCTTCGCTGAACGTCTTCATCACGCCTTCCGCTTCACCTTTTCGAAGGAGCCCGTGGTCTACGAAAATACAAGTGAGCTGGTCGCCGATCGCTTTATGAATCAAGACCGCAACGACAGAGGAGTCAACCCCGCCGCTTAGCGCGCACAGCACTTGCTTGTCGCCGACTGTTTCGCGGATTTTCTGCATTTCAATCTCAATAAAGTTTTCCATTGACCATTCGCCGGCACATTCACAAACACCGAAAACGAAGTTTTTCAAAAGGTCGTTTCCGTATTCTGAATGGCGGACTTCCGGATGGAATTGAACGCCGTACCATTTCTTATCCTTCTTGCTCATTGCTGAGTTCGGACAATGATGGCTTGTCGCATCAACGGTAAAGCCTTCTGGAACTTCAACAACTAGATCACCATGACTCATCCAGACGACCTGTTCGTTTGGAAGATCTTTAAACAGATCCGGTTCACCCTCGATATGAATGTTCGCTTTTCCGTATTCGCGCTGGCTTGCCGCTTCTACTTTTCCGCCAAGGTAATGCGTCATCAGCTGCATGCCGTAGCAAATGCCAAGAACAGGGGTATCCAGTTCGAAAATCTTTTCGTCGCAGCGGAAAGATCCTTCGTCATAAACACTGTTCGGACCGCCGGACAAAATAATTCCTTTCGGATTCATTTCTTTAATTTCCTCTGCCGTCAACGTATGAGGATGCAATTCACTGTATACACCAAACTCACGAATGCGGCGGGTAATCAGCTGATTGTACTGACTTCCAAAATCCAACACAAGAATCATTTCATTTACTAACTTCGTCATGGTGTCACCTCTTTATCAAATTGTCTTTTTGCACAGAAAAAATGGCGGCAGACACACGGCCGTCCTGCCCCCATTCACGGGACAAGGCCCGGCTTGTCCGATAGATAAGCCGCCGAGCCTGCCAGCAAGAATATATAAGGGTTTTTAATATTCACTTATTCTAACAATACGACTGAAAGCGGTCAAGACTATCTCCTTTTAATTAAATTTTCCCATAACTCCGCCGAATCATTCCAAAGCTTTGCGGCGTCTTCCTTTCGATACAGAGCCCGTTCATATTGACGGGTCAAAGCTGTCATTTCCCCGCTTTGAAAACGCTCATCAACCGTCTTCGCAAACTCGCGCAGCGTCTGGCCTTCTTCTTTTTGCATACCTTGGCGCTTCAGCTGGCGGAGCAGCTCTTCGTAAGCTTTGAAGAAAACCGCGCCATCACGCCGTTTTTTCAGCCTGTTGATGATGATGTACGGCATCCATTTTGCCCTTGTAAAGTAAAGCACCGCTGTCAATGCCAGCAACAGACCGAGTACGGACGCACCAGTCAAAAGGGTGCGCTCTGCATCTCCGCTGCCGGCATGAGGACCGCCTTTGGCATCACGCTTTGTCTGAGATTCGGGCTTCTCTTTGTTATCTTGTTCTTTTGCATCCTGCGGACGCTGGCCTCCGTCGTTTTTCTTATCATCTTCTTTTTTATCAGAAGCCGCGCCGGCTTGCCGGCCGCTGGACTCTTCAACGAGCTGCTCCGGATTTAAAAAGCCTTTCGTCGGTTCAAACGTAACCCAGCCTTGTCCTTCAAAGTACACTTCAACCCAGGAGTGGGCATTGTTGTTTGTCACCTCGTAAATCGTCCGTTTCCGGTCTGCCGTCGTTCCTGCATATTCACCGGATGTATAGCCTTTCACCCAGCGGGCCGGTATTCCGGCCGACCGCAGCAGCACGATCATAGCTGTGGAGAAATTATCGCAGTAGCCGATTTTCGTCTCAAATAAGAACTGATCGACATAATCCTGGTCACCTTTAGGAACAGCCACATCTTCCGTTTCATAAGAAAACTCGGAAGAGCCGAGATACTTCTCAATCGCTTTCGCTTTGTCATATATATTATCTTCGTCTTTCGTTAAATCGTGCGCCAATGTTTTCACGCGGTCGGGAAGGGAAGTGGGAAGCTGCAAATACTTCTCATGGCTTCTGCTCCATTTTCCCTCCGACTCCAAGCTGACCTTCCTCAGCTGGTTAACATCAAAGACGGGTGATTTATAGGTGGCCGAATAGCTTTCCAGGTTCTGAATGTCAGCGCCTGTCTTGCCGGCCGGTTTTATTTTCTCCGTGTTTAAGTTCATGCGGAGCGGCACAAAGAAATTGTTGAGCTTGATTTCAGTCGTCCCGATCGGATACAGGACGTGATCGTACCGATAAGCCGGATCGATATCGACGATCGCTTTGCGCGTTTCGGTCTTCACGCCTTCGTCGTACCACTGGTAATCCAGCTCACCCTCGTCAAGCTGGATGGACGCGCCCGCTTTTTCGTCTTCAATCCAGCCTTTACCTGTATAGCGGCTTTTCGTTTCCACTCTGAAATAGCTTCGTTCATTTCCCTGCCATGTAAATACCCATGTATCGTCTTTTGAAAATGGCCCGCCCAATGCCTCATCATTCGTTCCATAGCCGACTTTGCTTTTGCCTGAAGAAGCAAAATCGCCGGTCGCAGCCGTCTGCAGAAACGGCACCGGATCAGGCCAGACGGGATCGGCTTTCGGCGAGACCGCCCCGATGCAAACGGCGGCGGCAGTCATCAATAAGAGCGGTGCAAACCATTTGGCAAACCGCGATCTTGAGGATTTTAACGCTTCTGATTCCCTGATCCGTTCCAAATACAGCAGGCCGAGAAGCAAAAAACCGATCAACACGATCCGGACGATCGCATATGATGCGTCAAACGGCGTAAATGTATCGATCACCGCGATATAAACAACGGTCATGATAAAAAAGAATAAAATTCTGCGCTGATAGATCACCCAGTAGTGCAGCAAGTATACAAGCAGCCAAAGAAGGACGTAAAAGAGCAGCGTCCGAAACAACGGCGACATATCCCGCCACATGCCGGAGAAAATATAGGAGAAATTTTGATTTAAATCCTGAAAAAGCAGGGCAATCCATGAAGGTGAAAACACCGATCCTTCGTAAAAAATCGTGTGAAGCGCAAACAGAACGAAGCCAAGGCTGACCGGAAATCTGATAAACCAAGGAACCTTAAAAAATGTAAGCAAAAATACTAAGGCAATAAACAAAATAAAAAAGACGGTGTGCCCCGTATCGGTAAAATACTGCAAAGGACGCAGCCATTCCCACAGCAGCAAAAAGGTTAGCACATAAAAAAGCAATAAACCGAAACTGTTTCTTTTTCCCCCGGACAACATTTTCTCACCTCGCTTCAGCAAAACCCCGGGAAAAATGTTCCCCGTAAATGACGTTCACTTCAATCCCCCGCGCTTTTAATTGTTGGACAGCGGCGCTTTCCTCACTTGAGAGGGCTCCGCCTTTTTTCTTCACCAAACAAATGACGGGCAGTCCGCCGGAGAGCGGTTTCTTCAAAACCTGCACCAATTCGTTGGTGATGCGGCTTGTCACAATATATTTAACGGCTTTTCTCATATCTGGATGGCCGAATTCACCCTCCAGCAGACTGTGGAACGGCAGGACCGCATCGCAATCGGCAAGCGCCAAGTAGTAAAACAGCTTTCTCAGATGCTCCTCCCCTTGCCGAACCGGGAAGGCATTCCGCTCCTTTCCTGTGGAGACAAGCCCTGCATTCGTCCCGCTCCGCATGGCCGAACGAATGATGGAAGCGGTAAACGCGACGATCTCTTCAAAAGCATCAGAGGGAGACTGATCCATAAAGACGAGCAGATCATCCCCTTTCGTCTGCTCAAATTCCTTCGTCATCAGCTGGCTGCGCCGTGCTGACGTCTTCCAGTCGACCCATGCAAACCGGTCGCCCGGCTGGTATTCCCTGATACCTGATGCCAGTGTGCTGTCCTTTCGGCGAAGCTCTGAAACGCGGCCTGCATGTTCATCATAAGAGCCTCCGCTGGCGCGGTAAGTGATCTCTTGATAGGAAGGCAGAACGAGAAAGGAGTCTTCTAATTGAATCTCGCATTCTCTTTCCAGCAGTCCGAGCGGATCACCTGTGCGGACCCTGATTTTTGCTAAACGGTGGTCTCCTCTCGGAACCGAATTGATCGTGTACGTCATCTTAATTTCTTTTTTAAACCAAGGAAAGAGAAACTGTTTGGCTTCTGCCGCCCTCCCGTTTCTCCCCAGCGAATCGGGCAGACAGTCTTCCACGATCATAAACATAATCGGAAAGGGCCATTTTCTCTTTAACACGACAAAAGCTTCCAATTGATCACCAGCTTTATACTGCCCGCGGCTCAGCCTCCGCTCCGCTGTCATATTCTTCAGCGGATAAAAGGCAAACAGGAAAGCATAAAGCACAAAGGGAAGAAATGAGTAGAACAAAAACCAGCTGACAAATCCCCCTTGAAACATCGCATAGCAAAACGTTGAAGCAAACAGAAGAAACACGATAAACAGCTTCCATCCGTACTTCACAAGACCGATGCGCTCTCTCATCAGTTGCTCATCGACCTTCCGACCGGAACTTCCGTTTTTGACATAATGTCCTGAAGAACAGCTTCAGGCCGCTTTCCTTCAAATTTCGCCTCTGACCGCAGAATCATTCTGTGTGCAAAGGTAAAAGGCGCCAAATACTGAATATCATCAGGAATGACATAATCACGGTTATATAAAAATGCAAACGCCTGAGCAGCCTTCATCAAGGCGATTGAGCCGCGCGGACTCACGCCGAGATAAACGGCGGAATGACTCCTCGTTTTTTGGGCGATCTCCACAATGTATTCTTTAATCGCAGCGTCTACATACACCTTTTCAGCCTCTTTTTGAAATGCGGCAAGCTCTTCTTTCTCTATGACAGGCTCAACTTCCTCAATCGGGCTGCGGTTTTCCTGAAGATCGAGCACTTGAAGCTCTTCGCGCACTGTCGGATACCCCATTCTCAGCTTGAATAAAAAGCGGTCAAGCTGAGCTTCCGGCAGCGGATATGTCCCTTCATACTCGACGGGATTTTGCGTAGCCATTACAAAAAAAGGTTTTGAAAGCGGCATTGTCACGCCGTCTACTGTCACACTTCCTTCTTCCATCGCTTCCAGAAGCGCCGACTGCGTTTTCGGCGATGTTCTGTTGATTTCATCGGCGAGAATGATATCTCCCATAATCGGGCCTGAACGGTATTCAAATTCCAGTGTTTTCGGATTATATATGGAAACGCCTGTTACATCTGAAGGCAGTAAATCTGGCGTAAACTGGATTCTCTTAAATTCAGCGCCGGTTGACTTTGCCAAGGCGCGAACCATCATCGTCTTTCCGACGCCTGGAACGTCTTCCAGCAGGACGTGTCCGTTTGCAAGAATGGCAGTCAGGCTTAAAACGGCAATATCTTTCTTTCCTACCATTACTTTGTCAATATTATCAGCTACTTTTCCCAAAACGGGATGCAGCGTTTCTTCGTATGCCATCCTCTTCCTCCTCATTGCTGACGAATCGAATTTATTTAACTTTACCATAAACGATGTACTCTCAGAAAACAACTAACTGGAGGAAAATAGAGTTTTGTCTTTTTTTATTTCGAATTTCAGAGTTAAAAAACAAAAAGAAGCGGTCAGTGACCGCTTCTTATTTCTCTCCAGAGGGCTCGATGTGAACATGGGAATGAACGATCGAGTGTTCCTCCTGCATTCTTCTCTCAATTTCATCGGCGATATCATGGCTTTCTGCAATGTTGAGGTCGGATCTCACTTCCACGATGATTTCCACGTGGATGGTGCTGCCCAAATAACGCGCTTTAACATCTTTGATTTTGCCGACGCCGGGAACTTTCCGAATCGTTTCTTTATACGTTGAAATATGTTTAATATCGAATCCGTCCGTCAAAGAATGGGCCGCCTCTTTAAAAATCCCCCAAGCCGTTTTGCAGATGATCAATCCGATGATAAATGCGGCTGCCGTATCGACCCAGGCAAGGTTAAATTGCGAAGCAAAGATGCCTGCGAACGTTCCGATGCTGACATAGGCATCCGATTTATTATCGGCGGCGGCTGCATAGAGGGCATGGCTGTTTACCTTTTTTGCCAGCCTTTTATTGTAGAGGAAAACCAAAAACATCACGACGGCACTGCCTGCCGCCGTCCAAGCCGCAATCATGTCCGGTGTCGTTTCTTTCGGATTAAACAGCATTTCACCCGAGCTGTACAGCACTTCAAGACCGACCACCATCATGATAAATGAAGCGATCATCGAGGCGATCGTCTCAGCGCGGAAATGTCCGTACGGATGGTCTTCATCAGGCGGCTTCTGAGAAATCCTGAGGCCGATCAGCACCGCTACTGAGGCGATAATATCTGTTGTATTGTTCAGTCCGTCGGCTCTGAGGGCTTCGGAGTGAAATAGAAGCCCGACGGCCAATTTAACAGCCGACAGTACAATGTAAGCGATGATGCTGACCCATGCCCCGGTTTCACCTTTTTTTAATTCATCATACCGTTCCATAAAAAGCTTCCTTTCCCATCCGTGTTTTCGCTTTTAATCATACAAAGCAAAACTTGAGTGAGTCTATAGAAACATGATTCACTTCTTGCAGAAATATAGTCAGAGTAGAACTTTTTTTATTTAAGGAAACAAATTTCAGTTGGGTCAAAACCGGTAAAACCCGCTCTGTATAAGGATTTTGCGAAAACCTCAATTTATTCACGCTGCATAGGATTAAAAGGTCGGTATCTTCTTTCTGAATATTTTTTCTTTAGTTCCCCTGCATGATTCTTCTAAAAAACATTAAACAAACCCAAAATTTAAACGATATTAAAAAAGTCGAAAATAGTCCTTAAAACTCTGACAATATAAAACAATAGTAAAATAGTCACGAAAAATATATGGACTTTTTTCCTTTTTTGGATTAATATGTTTTAGACATTATGACATAGCTTATAAGGGGGACATTACATGTCAGAACAAACGAATTTTCAAGCCCCTGTCAAACGTACAGCAGAATTTGTACTGGGGTTACTAGGCGGTATTTTCGGGATTTTTGCAGGATTTTCAGGTTTATTATTCGGAGGATTAGGCGCCGCTTTAGAAGCGGATGGCGCCGGAGAAGTTATCGGATCATCCTGGGCGGTTATTTTGCTGTCTGCACTGGCCATCGTCGGTGCATGTATCGTAAAAAAACATACTAAATTAGCGGGTACTTTTTATATCGCGGCTGCAATAGGAGGAACTGTCGGCGTCAGCCTGGCATATATCGTTCCACTTATTCTGCTATTAATCGGCGGATGTAAAGCATTGTTCAGCGGCGAGAATAAAGGCCTTGTCTTTAAAAAATGGTGGTTCTATGTCACGATTATTGGATCCATCGTATTCGTCATGATATTCGCTTCAAGCGGCTCTTCTTCTCAAGAAAGCAAATCGTCCGGTAGCAGTGCAAAGACGACAGCCGCAAAAACTAGCGAAGAAAAAAGCAATGACGATGCCAAAGAAGAAAAAACTGAATTTGGTTTAAATGAAACAGCTGATCTGGATGGCACCCAAATCACAGTGACCAACGTTAAAAAATCGATGGGCAATAAATTTATCAAACCAAAAAAAGGTAATGAATATGTGATTGTAACAGTTAACATAGAAAATAAAAGCGATAAAGATATTTCTTACAACCCGCTTGATTTTCAAATTCAAAACGAAGATGGACAAATTACGCATAATACTTATGCACTTTCAGATGATAACCAATTATCATCTGGAAATCTGACAAAAGACGGTAAGGTTTCTGGAACTATCGCTTTTCAGACAAAAAAGAGCAAAACATATAAAGTTATTTTCACTTCTAATTTTTGGAATGATGAAAAAATCACTTTTAACCTTCAATAATTCAAAAAAACTTGCAAAGTCTCCTTTGCAAGTTTTTTAATTGCATTTCTTCCGCCCAAGCACGATCGGATACCGGTTCAATAAAAAGATGCAAGGCACCATAACAAGCAATGTCATACCGGTGTAAAGCGCGCTCCATAACAGGGAACCGTATGTCTCATCAAGGGAAACCTGGGTAAAGTAGTAGACGACGGCTTTCAGCATCCTGATGACCGGGTAGTGCAGTACGAGAATGATCAGCGAGTTTTTGCCGAGGAATTGGAGTAGCTTCATTTTTTCGAGTTTAAAACTGCTGAAAATGACGCCTGCCGTTCCCAGAAATGAGGTCAGATAAAAGACCGCCATGTTTCCATACTCATTGGCCCTCATATCCACTCTGACGTTCAGGGTCTGTAAAAAGCCGACCGCGATGAATAAGAGAAGCGCTGGCAGCAGCGTTCTTCTGTCTCTCATCTCCCTCAGGCTATTTCTCGACAGAAAACCGGCCGAATAAAATACGATGGCGGTCAAGGCCACTTCAATATTCCACGGCAGCTTGATGCCCACAAATTGATCATTCAAATAGCCCAAGGCGGCCGACACCATTACGGCAATGACGATAAACAGCCTGCCTTTCCCCCATCTCTTCACGATAAAAAAAAGCATTTCAACGATGAATAAGCATGTTAAAAACCAGAGCGCCGGGTTGTGTGTCAGCATGTAGTCATCAGGCATCGAATAAAAAATGCCTTTAAACGGTACAACCGGATCGACATCCGAACTCCCCGTAAACGTAAAATGCCTCTCAACGAGAACCCAGAATAAATAGGCAAGAACGGAAAAAATGAAGTACGGCAAAAGAAGCGTCTTTATTTTTTTAAGAAGAAATGATGTAAAAGTCATCTTCCCATCATGGTAAACGAGGCCGGACAGAAAGAAAAACAGCGGCATATGAAATGCGAAAATGAACGTTTTCAGCCAATCCGGCGTCGGTGTATGGCCCAACACGACCAATATAATTCCCACGCCCTTCGAAACATCAATCCACTCTATTCTTTTCTGCAATACGGGTATCTCCTTTCAGACCGCTTCGCCCCATAAGAAAGGGTTTACACATAATGTATCATCATCCCCGCCTTTCTTCCTCCGCGAAGCATGCCTTAAGGCGATTTTTAATCGTTAGGAAATATTCTGTTCATCTTCTTGTCATGATCGATTCTTTTTTTTAACATTCTCAGCACAAATTACATTTCTTATTCTCATCATGAGGAACCAGACCATGCAACCCGTCTTATAATGTAATGATCTTTTCATTAGAACAAAAGAGGACAGGTGAAACATGAAACTTGAAAAATTCGTTGACAAACTCCCCATTCCGAAAGTGCTTAAACCCCACAGCAAAAGCAAGGAAATGACCTATTATGAAGTCACGATGAAAGAATTTCAGCAGCAGCTCCACCGCGATCTGCCGCCGACCCGGCTGTTTGGATATAACGGGGTCTATCCCGGCCCCACCTTTGAAGTGCAAAAACACGAAAAAGTCGCGGTCAAATGGTTGAATAAGCTTCCGGATCATCATTTTCTCCCCGTCGACCATACAATTCATGACGACGGCCATCATGAACATGAAGTCAAAACGGTCGTTCATTTGCATGGAGGCCGGACACCGCCTGATAGCGACGGTTACCCGGAAGCCTGGTACACTAAAGATTTTCAAGTCAAAGGCCCTTTTTTTGAAAGGGAGGTGTATGAATATCCGAATGAGCAGGATGCTACGGCTCTCTGGTATCACGATCATGCAATGGCCATCACAAGGCTGAATGTATATGCGGGGCTTGTCGGTTTATATTTTATCCGCGACAGGGAAGAGCGGTCATTGAACTTGCCGAAGGGAGAATATGAAATTCCGCTCTTGATTCAGGATAAGTCCTTTCATGAAGATGGTTCATTGTTTTATCCGCAGCAGCCTGACAACCCTTCGCCGGATCTTCCCGACCCGTCGATTGTTCCGGCTTTTTGCGGTGATACCATTTTAGTCAACGGCAAGGTATGGCCTTATGATGAACTGGAACCTCGAAAATACCGTTTTCGGATACTGAACGCCTCCAATACGAGAATCTTTGAGCTGTATTTCGATCATGACATCACATTTCACCAAATCGGCACTGACGGTGGTCTTCTGCAGCATCCGGTTAAAGTCAATGAACTGGTGATCGCACCGGCTGAAAGATGCGATATCATCGTTGATTTTTCACGAGCTGAAGGAAAAACCGTGACATTGAAAAACCGGATCGGCTGCGGCGGACAAGACGCGGATCCCGATACAGATGCCGACATCATGCAATTCCGCATCTCAAAACCATTGAAGCAAAAAGATACAAGTTCATTGCCGAGAATATTGAGAAAACGCCCATTTTACCGGAGACACAAGATCAATACCCTTAGAAATCTGTCGTTGGGCGCGTCCCTTGACCAATATGGAAGACCTGTTCTGCTTTTAAACAACACAAAATGGCATGAACCGGTAACTGAAACTCCCGCCCTCGGCAGCACTGAGATCTGGTCGATCATCAATGCCGGAAGAGCGATCCATCCGATCCATTTACATCTTGTCCAATTTTTGATTCTCGACCACCGGCCGTTTGATATCGAACGGTATCAGGAAAACGGAGAACTAGTCTTTACAGGTCCGGCAGCTCCACCGGCACAGAATGAAAAGGGGCTGAAAGACACCGTCAAAGTACCTCCTGGCTCGGTGACGCGGATTATCGCAACCTTCGCACCGTACAGCGGCAGATATGTTTGGCACTGCCACATTCTGGAGCACGAAGATTACGATATGATGCGCCCTCTTGAAGTAACGGATATTCGTCATCAATAAGAAAAAGCCTCCGCATTTGGAGGCTTTTAAAAAAGCACAAATCATCAAAAAAACCATCGCTTGATCCTGTACAATAAGATCATCAAATCGTAAAGGCTGTGGATGAATATGGATGATTACGAAAGAATTCAAAACGCGGTTCATTTTATCGAAGAACACCTTCAAAACGATTTAAACATTACGGATATTGCGGCTAAATCATGTTTCTCCCCGTTTCATTTTCAAAGGCTTTTTCAGGCGATCTCCGGTTTTTCCGTTTATCAGTACATTCGCAACCGGCGTCTGTCTGAAGCTGCGCTTCTGCTTGAGAAAACGGACCGTTCCATTCTCGATATCGCAATTGATTTCGGCTATAGCTCACAGGAAGCTTTCGGCAGGGCATTCTCACAGTATTTCGGCATCACTCCGGCCAAGTACCGCAAAGCAAAGGTCAAGCTTGATTTTCAAACCAAAATGAATTTTCTCGAATATAAAGAAAGGATGACTGGAGATATGAACATCCCAAAGCCGCACATCACTCATTTAAACGACATACATATGATCGGATATGAGTACCGGACAAATTTAAACGAGGAAAAGTATTTCGAAGATATCCCGAAATTCTACAACGATTTCGGCAGAAATGGATACTTTATGCAAATCCCTCAAAAAACAGATCCGAATATGTGTTACGGGCTGTCATGCCGCTTCCAGGATGACGGAGGTTTCTCATTTATCATCGGGGAAGCCGTTCGCGAAACAGCAGCCGGAGAAGTGCCGGAGCCGCTTATGTATATGAAAATTCCCGGCGGCAAATACGCCGTATTTCATGTGCACGGATCGACCGAATCCGTGCAGAACACAAGAAGATACATCTATGGATCATGGCTGATGAATACCAATTACGAGAGAACAGAAGGACCGGACTTTGAAGTGACTGATGTGTGCCGTTCGGTGCCGCCCAACGAGATGAAGATGACCATCTATATTCCGCTTCTGTAAAAACGCCGGGGAACCTTCTGACCACAGGTTCCCCGAATCACTTTCATATCGATTTAAGCGCCTCGGCGGGCGTTTGATCACCCGAAACCAAATCGAATGAACGCCGGAATGTATGCTCTTCAGCGAGCGCCGCCAAGATGGTATCAGCCACATCTTCTCGCGGAATCGTTCTGCGCTCAAGGTTTTCCGCCGCTTTCACCCGGCCTGTACCCGGTTCGTTTAACAGGCCTCCCGGACGGATAATCGTGTAGTTTAATCCGCTGCCTTCAAGAATCCGATCCGCATAATGTTTGGCGACATAATACGGCTTTAACGCTTCACTCCAATTTTCACGGCGGTGTGCCTGCAATGTGCTGACCATAATAAAACGGCGGATGCCCGCTTTTTCGGCAGCTTCGATCGTTTTAACCGCCCCATCCAAATCCACCAAAAGCGTTTTATCAGCGCCCGTTTTGCCGCCTGAGCCGGCGGTAAAGACAATCGCGTCGCAGCCTTTCGCCGCTTCTGCGATGCTTTCCACGGTGCCTTCTAAATTAGCGAGCGCGGTTTCTATTCCCGATTGTTTCAAAGCCTGCGCCTGCTCTTCGTTTCTCACCATTGCTCTGACTTGATGTTCATCGCTCTCATTCAAGCTTTTCGTCAAGCGGCGCCCGATTTGTCCGTTCGCCCCCACTACAAACACTTTCATCTGTTCATCCTCCTTGTTGTCCAGTTTCTTTTTTCATTATTTCACTGTACAGACAATGTTTCAAACCGCCCGCTCGCCAAAATGTGCGAATGCTAAAAAGGCTCCCCATTCGTATCATGGGAAGCCTTTTTCGTTTCTATTCTATTCCGCCGATCTCATTGAAAGGAAAATAACGGAACTCAACTTTGCCGACAACGGAGTCCATTGTAATAAATCCGAAAAAGCGGCTGTCCTTGCTGTTTTGACGGTTATCACCCATCACGAACAAGTGGTCTTCCGGCACCTTTTGTTTGCCGGTTAATTTCTCCAGTGTGAAATTATCTGTTAAATGTTCATGAAGCGTCAGCTTTTGTTTGTTTTTCTTTAAATAAGGCTCATCATATACTTTTCCGTTAATATAAAGGACATCGTCCTTCATTTCGATCGTATCCCCCGGGAGGCCGATCACCCTTTTCACATAGTTTTCATCTGAATCAGGCGCGTGAAAAATAATTTTATCAAAGCGCTGAATATCGCTGATTTTACTAACCATGACCATGTTGCCGTCCTCTAAAGTCGGATACATTGAATCTCCCAAAACAGTTGACGGCGTAAACAGAAAATAGCGGCAAACCATGACAAGCGCGGCGGCTATGACAAGTGTTTTCACCCACGATAAGATTTCTTTTTTTCTACTATTTTTCATAAGTACTCTCCTTCACTTTCGGATCGTTTCATTGGCATTCCGCTCCTTCTATCCTATCAGACTGTCCGCCTGCATGCTTTCTCGCAAGCATCGGCAGGCGCAGCCGTAAAAAAATAGTTGATACATAATAATATTAGCGGTTGAAACGAAAAATCCTTTTATTCAATGTTGAATTTTGTCAGTTGATCAGCTTATTTACGGCACAACAAACCATTACATATGCACAGGCAAAACGCCCCTCTTTATAATACATTATCATATCATGACCCAAAGGCGGTGATTGCCTCAAAATGAGCAGCTACGAAGAGTACTATGACAATTACGATCCATACAGCCCTGAGCGGGAAAAAGAAAGACAGTCAAGGAAAGCGCTGCGTTCGGCGGATACCGATAAAACGGATAAAACAAATAATACGGATAAAACCGTTAAAACGGATAAAACCCGCAGCTCTGACGATAACCGGTTCAAATGCAGAAAAAGAAAGTGTTTTTCTGATGATGACGACGACCGTTTCAAGTGCCGCAGAAAGAAGTGCTGACCATTGATCTTTAAAGCCGATTCATATCGGCTTTTTTACATATACCACGGCTTCACCGTTCCAAGCCGGAACATTCATCCATTAGATGAATACCATAAATCTAAAAGGAGATGGAAATGAATATGAGTGTTCCGAAAGATGCCGTTTGCTCAATGCCCCATGATCATCAAAGGTCTTTGCACGATTTATGCCGCAAATACATGCACTATCACGTCGTGCTGAAAATGAAGGACGGCCGTTCCGTTCACGGGATCCTTGAAGGGGTGAACCGTCAGGAAGCATCTCTCCTCATTCCCGAAGACGTGACAGATGAAAGGCAGTTTTACGGCGGATACGGATATCCGCGCCGGCGATTCCGACGGTTCAGGAGCAGGATCTTCCCGTTTGTTATTATTGCTGCGCTGTATCCTTTTCCATATTATTAAGCAAAAGCCCGGTATGATGCCAAATCCATGAAACTTATTTTCCTTTGCTTCGTATATACAAAAACGACGCAAACCGAGGAAGGAGACAGATAAAATGGCATCTGCTAAACTGCAGCAGCGATTGGATCAATATAAAGCAATTTACTCTGAGTTAAAAAGCGATTTAAAATGGAAAGTCACAGATCAGCGGACATTGATGATGATTGCTTCCATGTATGTCGTCAACAAGCGGCCTTTTAATAAAGAACGGTTTTTAACGCTTAGTGAGGCCGTCAAACAGGCCGCCGGGACATTTTCGCCGTTAAAGTCGGCCCATCGCTATACATTCGCCGCTATGTTTGACGTGCGCTTCGAAGAACCTGAAACGCATATCAGACCTTTTTTCATTATTTACGAAAAACTGACCGGCAACGGATTCAAAAAAAGCATTTTCACCTACTTGTCCGCACTTATCCTTTTGACAAAATATCCTGATGAGCATGATCATGAAGACAAAATCAATCGGGCTTTGTCTATTTACAAAGGAATGAAGGACAAGCACGTCTTTTTAACATCTGCCGGCGATTACCCGCTCGCCGTGCTTTTGGCCGGTTCAGACATGGAGACGGGTGAACTGATCGACTATATCGAAGCGTTTTACCAAAAGCTGAACCAAGCGGGTTTTCGCAAAGGGAACGATTTGCAGTTTCTCAGCCACATCCTCTCGCTTTTGCCGGAGCGGGATGCCGATCAGCTTGTCGCCCGCTCCCTTCGGATATACGATGAATTGACAAAAAAGCATAGAAGACCGAAGCCTGTCCATTACCCGGAAATCGGACTGCTTGCATTGCTTGAGAACGGTGAAAAAGACATAGATGCCATCACAATCATGGCAGGCGCATTGAACAGCGATAAACTGTTCAGGTGGCAGAAAGACATGAATCTGAAAACGGCTGTCAATTTGTACATGAGCGAAAAAACGGAAGATCCGACGCTTCTGGAAACAGGACTTTATCAAACGCTTGAAGCCGTTATTCAAGCACAACAGACGGCAGCAATCGCCATTATGACGAGCTCGGCTGCGGCGTCTCAGGCAAACGGCTCATGATAAAACATCAGCCGGCACAGACTGTTTGTGCCGGCTGATGCTCATTATTCGTCAATAACGGAAAAGGTGTTGATAATCCCGTTTGTTTTTTCCCAGGCTTTGCTCACTTTATTCGTATCCATATCATACGAATAAATCGTTCTCACCCTTGCTTCGCTCCCCGTTTCATCTTCAAGCAGCTTCGCATCTTTTGCTTCAGCGAGAAAGTAAAGTTTTTTCCCGTCTTTCGAGAATTGCGGTTGTGCTGAGTCGACTAATGAAAATGCCCGCTGATCTGAAATGATCGCTTTATATTTTTTCGTTTCGGCATCCATCGCATAAATCGACTTCTGATCATCAGCCGATTCTGTAAAGACGATCGTTTTGCCATCCGGCGAAATTGCCGTGTCATTGATAAATTTTGCGATCGTTTTCACCTGGTGCTGATCTTTCTCATCCGCCAGGGAAATGTTCATATTCGTCGGTTTGGGCGGCACTCCTTTGCTGTTCGCCTCATCTGTTTTTTGATAGTCTTCTTTCAATGAATAATGCAGTATAACGAATTGATTGTTCGCTTTGTTGTACTGATAGTAGCTGACGCTCTCGTCCTTGTTGTTTAACGATGGATAAATGACGTGAAACGCCTTTTGTTTTAAATCAAAGGAAGCGAGGTGAAAATTTCTCTCCTCCGCAAGGTTGTATCGCATGAACAGCTTCGAACCGTCCGCCGATAAACTGAGTCCGTCGACATATTCATCCCCTGAATATAGGGTTGTTTTTTCGCCCGACTGCAAATCCAGCCTGATCAAATGCTTCATATTGCTGTTATCGGTGTTCGTATAATAAAGAATGCGTTTTTTCCGGTCTAATGCCGCAGCCGGGTAATCCGTCATCTTTTCTTCATACAGCTTATTTTGATTTTCATAGTAAGCAGTCATCAGCTTCTGATCGGTTATCGATACGAGCAGGTCCGAACCGCCGCCCTTTGCCGGCTCCGCTTTTTCCGGGACGAAATAGCGGAAGGCCGCAAATGCGCCTGCGGCTAAAATGACGGCCGCCAACAAAAACACAAAGACTTTTTTCATATTCGCCCCCGCCAATTGAAAGAAGCAAGAAAACGATTTTCCTTGCTTCTTTTCTCCTATTTTTTATATGTATAATGTCCGGCTACCTTTCCTTTGCTTGTCGGAAATCCCAAAGCTCTAAAAGCTTTCGGGCTTACATCCAACACAGCGCCCGGCATTCTGCCGACATCATATTTATAGACTGTAATGACTTTCTTTGGTTTTGCTTTAGAATAGGCTCTTATTTTTGTGCCTTTTCTCGGAACATCGAAGCCCATCTTTGTGGCGCAGTCCCAATGGCCGAGCCTTTTGCCGTCAGCGCCGACTTTGCCCACGCCGTTGTACCAAGTGATGTAGCCGCTGACTTTTTTCGTTTTAGCACTCGCCTCACCGGCAAAATTGAATGCCAATAGCAAGCTGCCTGCCAAAACAAAAACAGAAAAAAGTATCTTCTTCATATAAAAATATCCTCCGTGAATGGGATTTTTTTCTGACATTCAAATTATACCTTTTTTCATAGAAATGGTATTTTACAGTTTGTTTACGTTTAAAATGCAATTATTACGCCCAGTTTTCTACCAAACTATCAAGAACAGATGACACCTTTGCCAGGATCGTTCGTATATAAAAGAGAAACCAAAATGAATAGGATGATCACAGTGAAAAAATCGAAACTGATCTCGTTATCCGCGGCTGCAATGCTTTTCGCCGTTCCCCTATCTGGATGTTCATCATCCGCTTCAGACCGTTCACAGGAGGTCTCAGAAGACCAATCCATTCAAAAATACGATCTCGTATGGTTTGATTACGTGAATGACAGCGAATCCGACAAAGCACCTTTACTGAAAGCATCATACGTGAAAAATGGGAAAGAAAAGACGGAGACTTTCAAAAAATATGTAGAAAATGTGGAAAATGTCGAACAGCCTTATATTAAAATCCGCGATCATGAAGCCTTCATCTACCGTCCCCCATACATCAAATATGACCAGGAGCCGCTTGAGGGCGTCGTCAAAGATAAAGTGGAACAAAAAAGCAGTGATGAACAATGAAGAAAAAAAGCGCTCCTCTTATTTTGATCATGGCGCTGTCTCTCTTGCTGCCTTTTGCTCAAGCAGAGGCAACAGGCAGCAATGGAACATCCGGAACCAAGGCTTCGAGTTCCTCGGCTAATAACAGCTCTTTAAAAACACGTCCGGGTTCAGTCAACCAGAGAATGCGCAGTTATATGAATCAGTCTGCGAGCCGACAATATTTAAACAAGAGCAGTCAGTTCAACGCCATCCAGCGGACATTGCCGTCCAATGCCCTGTACAAAGGGAGCATCAAGCAAACACTCAATCAAAATCCTGCTGGATCAGCCTTTTTGAATTACTACTTTCCATACTGGATGATCTTCCACGCGGGCGGATATACAGCTGAACAAAAAAGCATGCTCCGCACCGCCGGAATCAAAGAAAAAGCGCTCTCTGAACGAAAAGAAAAAAGATATTGGCTGTTGATTGAAGATCAAAACGGAAAAGAACATGCCGTCCTCGTCTCGAAAAAACAGTATGACAACATTCAAAAAGGGGATCGGGTTGAAGTGCGCCGCAAACAGATCACCAAAAAATAGCTGAAACAAGAGCCGGTCATCATCATGATGCCGGCTTTTCTCGTCATATCAAAAAAGGGCTTGCATGGATGAAAACCATCTGTTAAAATTCGTTTCATAGCTAATGATTCTGAAAATAAAAAGGCAGGCGTCACGATTTGGATAGATCCCCCCATCTTCGACAGGAAGAACACGACACACTCATCAAGCTGAAACGCATGCCGATCGAGTCCTTGAATCTTGAAGCCATTTCGGTTGCCACCAACCTTTACCGGTCAGCGCAAAAGCTCCGCATCAAAATGGAGACCGAGATTCTTTCCTCATATCAATTGTCATGGACGGCTTTTTCGATTCTTTACGATCTATGGGTATGGGGCAGACTTGAAACGAGAAAACTCGCTGAACTGTCAGGCATTTCAACAGCCACTGCGAGCAATGTCATTAAAACGCTTGAAAAAAAGAACTTTTGCGGAAAAAGCACGGATCCGAGAGACCGCAGACACGTATACGCCGAGATCACCCCTGAAGGAAAAGCCGCTATTGAAGAGCTCTATCCGGCGTTCCACAAAGGGGAAACAATGCTGATCAAAGGCATGACAAAAGAGGAGCAGAATACATTGATCGAGCTCCTTCGAAAAGTGAACGACAATCTTCATAAACCATAAGCAACGACGGGAACAAGTAGCGGGCTGTCTCCCTGTTCCAGAGAGCCGGCGGCTGGTGCGAGCCGGTACAAAGGCAGACGCGAATTACCTCCCCGAGCTTTCTTTGTGAACCTTCAAGTAGCAAAGAACGGGAAACCGTTATCTGAAATAGAGCGGAAGACGGAGGTCTTCAACCAGGGTGGTACCGCGTGCATTTGAGCCACGTCCCTTATCGGGATGAGGCTCTTTTTTTATACAAAAAAGGAGGAGTTATCATGCAGCAACAACAATTTGATCAACTGACAACTGCCGAGAAGCGGGAAGTCGAAAGGCAGCTTCGCTTATATATGAACGGAGCGGAGGAGGTCATTCCCCCGGAAGAACTGCGGGCAAAGCTGGCCAAATCGATTTTGACCGGCGAACCGCTGAAAATTAAGCTTGGTCTCGATCCGTCGGCGCCTGACGTTCATTTAGGCCACACTGTCGTCTTGAATAAGCTGCGCCAATTTCAGGAAAACGGGCATATCGTCCAGCTCCTGATCGGAGATTTCACAGGAAAAATCGGCGATCCGACAGGAAAATCCGCCGCAAGGAAACAGCTGACGGACGAAGAAGTCCGCCGCAATGCCGAAACATACTTTCAACAGTTTGGAAAAGTGCTTGATCAGAACAAAGTCGAGCTTCACTACAACTCAAAATGGCTGAAACGATTAACCTTGGAAGACGTCATTGCGCTCGCGGGCAAAATTACCGTCGCCCGTTTAATGGAACGCGATGATTTTGAAGAAAGAATTGCCATGCAAAAGCCGATTTCGCTTCATGAATTCTTTTACCCGTTGATGCAGGGATATGATTCGGTCGTTCTCGACAGCGATATCGAACTGGGCGGAACGGATCAGCATTTTAACGTGCTCATGGGCAGACACTTTCAGGAAAAGTATGGAAAAGAAAAACAGGTCGTCATTCTCATGCCGCTGCTTGAAGGACTTGACGGGGTTGAAAAAATGTCGAAATCAAAGAACAATTACATCGGCATTGATGAAGACCCTCATGAAATGTTCGGGAAAACGATGTCGCTTCCGGACAGTTTGATGAAAAAATATATCCATCTTGCGACCGACTTGGAGGCGGAAGATAAAAAACGCCTTATCAAAGATTTGGAAACGGGGGCCGTTCATCCGCGAGACGCGAAAATGCTTCTCGGGAAAACCATCGTCAACATGTATCATGGAAGCGAGGCAGCCGAAGCGGCCGAACAGCAGTTTAAAAAGGTTTTTCAGCAAAACAGCGCACCGGACAATATAACGGCTGTACACTGGCAAGGTGACGGAACGGTTCCTGTCACCGATTTATTGGTGACGCTCGGACTCCTCCCTTCCAAAAGCGAAGCCCGCCGAATGATCCAAAACGGCGGTGTTAAAATCAACGGCATCAAAGCAGAATCGATTCATGCGGATGTTACGGTCGAACACGGTATGATGATCCAAGTCGGCAAACGGAAGTTTGTCAAATTGCAAATGCCTCAATAAACAAACAGCCTAATCATCCTTTTAAAAGGATCGATTAGGCTGTTTTTCATGAAAAGCGCAGGCGTTAAAATTTGCAACAGGACGGTATCCAATCGCCTGATTGTTTCGATTCGAAGCCGAATTGCTAAGAACGTTGTATAAACAGCAAAAAGCATATCCGAACGGCCTTCCTCTTCGGCCTGATCTTGATGTTGCCCTCACCTCTCTGATTGCAAATAAGGCCGCCAGCGGCGGCCTGCCATTTTACGATTCATTTTTCTTCTCTTATGCAGCAACAGCGCTGCCATCCTTCCTTCAGCAGCTCAAATGTCAGCTCGTTTGTGTTGTGCACGATCAAATCAGCCCCGCTCAGCGATGTCTCATCACCGACTCCCACCGCAAACATCCCTGCGGATTTGATCGCGGCGATCCCGGCTTCAGCGTCTTCGATTGCTGCACACTGAGACGGAGGCACACCGAGCAGCGCTGCGGCCGTCAAAAAGATTTCGGGGTCGGGCTTTCCGCGAGCAAGCGCAGCCGGGTCAACGACAGCATGAAATTCGTCCATGAGCCCGAGCCGTTGCAAAATAGCGGGCGCGTTTCGGCTTGACGAAGCTAACGCGATGCTTACATTTTCCCTTTTCAATTCGGCAAATAGCCCGGCGATTCCCGGCAACAGGTCATGCGGTGTCAAGTTTTGGATCAGCTGTTGGTAGTATTGATTTTTCCGGCGCATGATCTCTTGTTTCTCCGCCTCCCGATACGTTCCGGCCGCACCGCCGTGAATCAAAATCGTGTTAAGCGACTGCTCTCTGTCGATGCCTTTCAGCCGTTCATTAAAGCTCCGGTCAATCTGAATGCCGATTTGTTCGGCAGTATGTTTCCAAGCGAGATAATGATACTCGGCCGTATCCGTGATCACGCCGTCCAAGTCAAAAATGACCGCTTTCATAATGTCGAACCCTTTACCCGGCTGATCATCATAAAAGCTTCATAGGGTTCCATGTCCATGCTGCCACTTATATCAAGCCGCTCGCGGGCGTAATTGGATAACAGCACATCCCACTTGTCTTCAAGCAATTCCGGCGGAGCATGAAACAGCGCCTTTTCTTCTGACAAATTCACGGCGACTAACAGCTTTTCGCCCCGGTATTCACGGATATACGCAAAGATTTGCGGATCATCCTCAAGCAGCAGCTGGTAATCTCCATGTACGATAACTTTATGTTGTTTGCGCAGCCCGATGAGCTTCTGATAATAATAGAAAATTGAATCTTCATCTGAGAGCGATTCTTTCACATTGATTTCTTGATAGCGGGGATTTACCGCCAGCCAAGGCTCTCCATCTGTGAAGCCCGCGTGTTTTCCGTCATCCCATTGCATCGGCGTTCTCGCGTGATCCCGCCCTTTTTTCGCCACGGCTTTTCGAAAGTCTTCCTCTGTCATCGTTTGATTTTCGAGCACAAGTTCGCGGTATGCGTTTTTGATTTCGAGATCATCATACATCTCGAGCGGCATTTCACTGTTTGTCATGCCGATTTCTTCTCCCTGATAAATGAACGGGGTTCCCTTCATCCCGTGCAAGACCGTTGCAAATGCTTTGGCGCATTGTTTGCGCAGTTCGCGGTCATTGCCCCAGCGGGATATGACCCTCGGTTGATCATGATTTTCGAAATAGAGCGTGTTCCAGCCGACATTCATTAAAGCGGCCTGCCACCTCGTCATCGTCTTTTTTAAAGCGATCGGATCAAACGGCTTCATCTGCCATTTCCCATTCGGCGAATGTTGTTTTGTATCGATGTCCATATGTTCAAATGTAAAAATCATGTTCAGCTCATGTCTGCTTGGATCCGTGTATTTTATCGCTTCTTCAACATCTGAGCCGTTTGCTTCGCCGACCGTCATGCAGTCGTAACGGGACAGCACTTCCCGGTTCATCTCTTGTATAAATTCGTGCAGACGGGGGCCGTTTGAATGATAGCGGCCGACGACATAAGGACTGCTGTCATCTGTTTCATAATCGGGAAAGTCGACATATTTGGAAATGGAACCGATCACATCCATCCGCCAGCCGTCAACGCCTCTGTCCATCCAAAACGTCATCAAATCGTATACTTCCCGGCGAACCGCTTCATTCTCCCAGTTTAAGTCAGGCTGCTTTTGTGAAAAGTAGTGAAGATAATACTGCCCTGTCCGCTCATCGAATGTCCACGCCGATCCTGAAAAGATCGATCCCCAATTGTTCGGTTCTGAACCGTCCGCCTTTGGATCTTTCCAAAAATAATAATCACGGTAAGGATTGTCCTTTGACTTGCGGCTTTCGGCAAACCAGGCATGTTCATCAGACGTGTGGTTCACGACAAGATCCATGATGATTTTCATTCCGCGTTTATGCACTTCATCAATCAATTGAAACATATCATCGTTCGTCCCGAACTTTTCGTATATGCTTCTGTAGTCGCTGATGTCGTAGCCGTTGTCATCCTGCGGGGAATCAAACACAGGACACAGCCAGATAACATCGGCTCCGAGGCTTTTAATGTAATCGAGCTTTTGAATCACGCCCTGCAAATCACCGAATCCGTCTCCGTTGGAATCATAAAAACTCCGCGGGTAAATTTGATACACGACTGCCTCTTTCCACCATTGGCTCATCGGGCATCCTCCTTTCATACCGTCCGTTCAGTGCGATTTGCTCTCCATAAACTGTCATGGAAAGCGGTTCTCCTTTTACAAGGTTGAAGGCGACGCTGTTTTCCTCTACCTGCACATTGATTAGCCGGTTCCGATAATTGATGTTGAACGAATAACCGTCCCATTCCTTCGGCAAAAACGGAGCAAACGACAGCGTCTCATCTTGGGTCCGCATGCCGGCAAATCCTTGCACGATCGCGAGCCAGCTTCCAGTCATCGATGTAATATGAAGCCCTTCCTCTGTGTCATGATTGTAATTATCCAGGTCAAGCCTCGCTGTACGCTTATACAGTTCAAGCGCTTTCTTTTCCATTTTGAGTTCAGCCGCCAGCACCGCATGGACAGACGGCGAAAGGCTCGATTCATGAACCGTCATCGGTTCATAAAATTCAAAGTTGCGCCGTTTTTCTTCCGTCGTAAATCGATGATTAAAGAAATAAATGCCTTGCAGAACATCCGCCTGCTTAATAAAACTGGAGCGGAGAATTTTGTCCCATGACCAATTCTGATAGAGCGGGCGGTCATCCGGTTCAAGCTCATCCGCTGCCTGAAGCTCTTTATCCAGGAATGTATCATGCTGAATAAAAACATTTAATTCCTCACTGTATGGATAGTACATTTTCGCAATGATATCCTTCCACCTCTCGATTTCGGCTTCCCGTATATCAAGCCGGCGGCGTTTTTCCTCCGGGAGGACAGCGAGGTTTTCGAGCGTGTACTCAAGCGTCCACGACGCAATCAAATTCGTATACCAGTTGTTGTTGACATTGTTTTCATATTCATTCGGCCCTGTAACGCCGTGGATCATATATTTGTTGTTACGTTTTGAGAAGTGGACACGGTCAGCCCAAAATCTGCTGATTTCGACGAGAACGTCTATCCCGTATTCTTTCATATAGTCACGGTCGCCTGTGTAATTGACATAATTGTAGATCGCATAACAGATTGCGCCATTGCGGTGAATTTCTTCGAAGGTGATCTCCCATTCATTGTGGCATTCATCGCCTGTGAAGGTCACCATCGGATAAAGGGCTCCCTTCAGCCCCAGTTTGGCCGCATTCCGTTTAGCTGCCTCCAAATGATGATATCGGTATAAAAGCAGATTCTTTGTCACCTCCGGCTCGGCTGTCGCCAAATACACAGGAACGGCGTACGCCTCAGTATCCCAGTAGGCGGCTCCTCCGTATTTCTCGCCCGTGAATCCTTTCGGCCCGATGTTTAAGCGCGAATCGGTTCCGTAGTATGTCGAGAAAAGCTGAAAGAGGTTGTACCGGATGCCCTGCTGAAGCTCATCATCCCCTTTAATTTCAATGTCAGCCTTTGCCCACCTTTCCATCCAATGTTCGGTATGCCTCCGCTTCGCTTCTTCATATCCCTGCTGAAGAACATCAGCCAAAAGCGCCCTGCCCTTTACTAAAAGCTCTGCTTCTTCAAAGTCCCGGGACGTTGTGACAATGATCAATTTTTTTAAAGAAGCCTTTGTTCCCGGCTTCACTTCGTAACAGAAGCGGTTTTCCGCGTACATCGCATCCGTTTGAAAATGCTCGCTGACATATCCTTCTGTCACATTGCACATTGAAGCAGCCACCGTAAAACGCGGCGTTCCAAACGGATTCTCAATCGTTTTTGTCACAAGATGACCGCGATGAGATTCGGCGCCTTTCGCTTCTTCCTGCCAAAACCGCTCTTCGAAATTGGCATCCTCATTTGCGACATGGCCATCAAGATAAGGGACAAGTGTAATAACAGCTTCATCGGTCAGGCATTCCGCTTCATAATGAATCGCGCACAGCTGCTGGACATCAAGACTAAGAAAGCGCTCCGACGAAATTTTGACAGCCTTTTGATTCACGCGAACGACAGCGCTTCTCCGCAGGATGCCTTCCTTCATATTGAGCTCCAATTCAAACGATTCGATGCCGTTTTGATTGAGGTCGACTTTTTCGTCGTCTACATATACATCAATTCCGATGAAATTCATCGCATTGATCACTTTCCCGAAATATTCGGGATAGCCGTTTTTCCACCAGCCGACACGCGTTTTGTCCGGAAACCAAACCCCTGCGATATATGTGCCTTTGAGACTTTCGCCTGAATAGCTTTCTTCAAAATTCCCCCTGATCCCCATATAGCCGTTCGCCAAGGATGTCAGACTTTCCTGAAGCCGCTTATGTTCTTTTTCAAATTGGTTTGTTTTGATTTTCCACTGGTCGATCTCAAATAGCCGCTGATTTACCATGATTTCCTCCTGACTGAAGATTTTCGTTGTGATGGCGGGTTTTGAATATATGCCTGAAGATGAAAGAGACCATCAAAGCGCTTCCGCACGAATGGATGAGCAGCATCATGATGAAGTCAAAGCGGATCATACCAAAAGCCATTGCAGCCGCTGCCGGAAGCGCTGATCCGCACACCGCCGCTGCGGCCGCTTCCTTAAACGACCTTATCCCGGTCATGTTGGATTTTTTGGAGATCCAGATGCCTCCCGTCAGAACGGCCGTTACAAAAAGCGAAATGATGAAAACCGCGGAACAGGCCAGCATGATGATAAGCGGCTTATATTGGGCAAACCACATGGCACCGATAAAATCCCCTACATGATCGGCATCTAGATCATTCAGCCCGGCCTTTGCCGGATAGCGGACAGAAAACCCCGCTCCGCTTTGATCGCTGATAATCAGATGATCTGACTGAAAGATGAGCGCGTTTTGATAGCCGCCTTCCGCCTTTATCCGGCCGTTCTCACCGCTTGTTTTCAATTCATGCTTCAAATCGACCGCCAGCAAGGTTTTCTCTTTCTCCACACGGTACAGCTCGTCTGTGCCTGTCAATCTCCCGTTTGTCAATTGGTAGCCTTTTAATTGTTTGATGAATGCCGCGTCAGCCTTTTGAACAACGTTTGGGAGCAAATTCCCGGCGTTGAAGCGGTCCATTTTCATCAACGCAATCGACACGGGCGCCGTTAAGCAAGCTGTCAAAAACATAAACAGAAAAGAAATTTCGAGCCAGCTGAATGTATGTTTGCAGCGCATGACGCCCGCCGGTGATGCCGCTGCTTTAAGAAAGCGGACGATCAGCTTTTCGTGTCTCATGTCGTTCATCGGTTTATCCCTTCGTTCCGCCGGATGTCAAACCGGACACAAAGTTCTTTTGGAGAAAGAAGAACAAGATGCAAATCGGCAGAGCCGCAAGAATCGCGCCCGCTGCAAACAGCGCGACTTTTTGCTGCTGCGGATTGGAGATGAATGTCTGCAAACCGACGGCGATGGTCAGGCTTTCCGGCGAGCGAAGCAGAAATTTCGCCAGCAGATAGTCGCCGAACGGCCCCATAAACGCCCACAGCGCCTGGACAGCAAGCATCGGTTTCACAAGCGGCAGAACGACCGAAGCAAAGATCCGCAGGTGCCCCGCTCCGTCAATCCGCGCCGCTTCATCGATTTCTCTAGGCACTGTATCAAAGTAGCCCTTCATCAGCCATGTGTTCATCGGAATTCCGCCGCCGATATAGATTGCAGTTAAAAACCAATATTGGTCCAAAGCTCCGATCAGCATGGCCAGGACGTAAAAAGCGGTCAGCGCCGCCATCGTCGGCACCATTTGAATGATCAAAAAGAAAATGAGACTCTTTTTTCGGCCCGCAAACCGGTAGCGGCTGTACGTATAGCCGGCAAGCGTCACAATCGTCACCTGGAACACCATGACAGACAGCGCGATCACAAGCGTATTTCCGTACCAGTTGAGGTAAAGCGTCTCTTCAAACAGCCGCTTAAAGTGGTCCAATGTCCATTGGCCCGAAAAATCGAGTGTAAAAGCCGCTACATTCCCGACCCGAAATGCGGATGATGCCGTAATCAAAAGCGGATAAATAATCACGATGCTTAAAAACGTCAAAAATATATAGGTCAAAACCTTGTTCAGCATCCCGGTGAACCGCGTATTTTTGAAAATCCCTCTCATCTACATGACCTCCTCATTGCCAAAGGCATTCGATTTCTTAAAAGCAATCAGGGAAACCCCGATGACAATGAAAGAAATGAGCAGTGTGACAGCAGCCGCCACGGAATACTGCGGCGACGTTCCCGTCGTCAGCTTATAGATCCAGGATATTAAGATGTCGGTTGACCCGGCTCCGGCTCCCGCACTCCCCGGACCGCCCTCATTAAATAAATAGATGATCGAGAAGTTATTGAAATTAAACGTATACTGGGTAATCATCACCGGTGCGGTCGCAAATAAAATCATCGGCAGCGTAATGTGTTTAAAGCGCTGAATAAATGTCGCGCCGTCAATTTTTGCCGCTTCATAAAGCTCTCCGGGAATCGCCTGAAGCACCCCTGTCACCATGACATAAATGTATGGAAAACCGAGCCACGTCTGAATCATAATCAAAGCCGTCTTTGTCCAGAACGGATCGGTCTTCCATGCGACAGCCGGGATATCGACGAACGGGAGCTGGTTCAAAAGCGGGATCACTTGGACGTTCATCGCGCCCGCCGAGTCATTAAAAATGTTGGCAAAGCTCATAATCGTAATAAATGCCGGAACGGCCCACGGAAGCAGAAAGATGATCCGGAACATCCGCTTGCCTTTAATAAAGTTTTGATTGACGACCAACGCTGTCACGATGCCGAGAACAATTTGCAGCGTCGTCGCACAGATCGTCCAGATGATCGTCCAGCCCAGTACATCGGCGAATGTTTGCCGATACGAGCCAAGGAAAAAGATATTCATGAAATTTTTAAAACCGACCCAGTCGATGAGACTGTTGGGCGGAATATGATAAAAATCGTAGTTTGTAAACGCGATAAACAGAGTCACCAGCACCGGAAAAATAATCACAAACACCATCATGAGGTATGCCGGCAGCGTAAATAAATACGGGAACCCTTTGTCACCTGCGTTTCTGATCATATCCCCGGCCGTCTCGCTGATTTTCAAACCCGCCGCTTTCATCGCGGCGGTCTTCCGGGCATCATACAGATTAAAGATGTAAAACATCAGAAAAACGAGCGTCAATATCAATTGCAGCGTGCCCTCTATCAACAGAAACAGCGAGTGATCTTCTCCCGGGACAGTCCCCAGCGTCGCGAGGCCGATCAGCGCCTGATAACCGAAAACCGCTAACTCACAAATAAACAAGCCTGTGATGACAAGAAAAAGGATCCCCTTTGAAAACTGCCGGTTTGCAATCTGGCCAGCACCGGGAATCATCGATAACAGCGCTGCCTTCCGGCTCCGTTTTGCAAGTGTTTGGTTTTTGTTCATTTTTTTCGCCCTCTATTCTTCCGGACGCTAAAACCGCCGTTTTATTTCACATACTTTTCTTTAATGTTTTCTTTGATTACGCCGACGGCATCGTCCGCTGATTGCTGAGCCGATTTTTTCCCTGCTGCTGCGTCAAATATCAGGCTTTCTGCACCTGTCCACACCTCGGCCATCTCCGGAATGTTCGGAGTCGGCGTCGCCGTTTCGTATTGTGTGATGACCGCCGACGTCAGCTCGCTTTTTTGCTCCCCTGCTTTTTTTCGTGCAGCGAGGTTGGCCGGAACTTCGTTCGTATCTTCATAAAAACGGTAAGCGTTTTCGTCATTTGCGGCATATTGCAGCCACTTTTCGGCAAGCTCTGCCTCTTTCGTATATTTTGAGGCGACCCAGCCTTTTCCACCTGCAAACGGGGCATATTCTTTTCCGTTTGGCAATGTCGGGATTTTCGCGGCACCGTAGTTCAGACCGGCTTCTTTATAATTGGAAGCCGACCAGGGACCTCCGATAACAGCCGCTGCTTTTCCTTCCATAAAGGTCTGCTGAATAAAATCGTCAGCGCTCGTATTGTCCTGCATGCCTTTCGGCCAATATTCACTGAACCATTTCTCGGCGTATTCCACCGCCTCCACGGCTCCCTTGTTGTTCAGACCGATGTCTCTGGAATCCGTGCCGTCAGCTCCGAATACATATCCGCCGTATCCCGCCATTAAACCGTATGACATGTAAAAGTCCGTCCACTTTGCGAGAAAAGCGGTCGATTTTCCTTTTTCCGAAGAAAAAGCGAACCGCTTGTCTTTTGTTAAATCCTCGAGCTCGTTAAAGGTTTTTGGCGGCTCTTTTAACAAGTCTTTGTTGTAATAGAGTACGAGAGTTTCAATAACAAGCGGGATTCCGTAGACTTTTCCGTCAACTGTTACTTGCTGCATTTCTTTGTCGCCGAAGCTTTTAGTATCAGACGGTTTGACTTCCAGCAAATGCCCTTGCTGTCCTAAGCCGCCGATACGGTCGTATGCCGCAAGCATGACATCGGGCGCATTGCCTGCCGGGCCGTCAAGAGGAAGCGCTTCAAGCTGATCGAACATTGGCTTTTCAACAATTTTGACTGTCACATCATTCTCTTTTTCAAAACCTTCCTTTATGCTTTCAACGTAAGGTTTATAGACCTCTTCTACAGACACGGTCAGCACCTTTTTCCCGCCGCTGCCCCCCGTTTCTTTTGAACTTGAACAGGCGGCAAGACCGAACAGCAGAACTGACGCCAGCATCGCTAAAAATCCTTTTTTTAAATGTTGCATCTTTTTTCCCCCTTCTATCTTAGAATCTGAGACAATTGTAATCCTCGATAGAAAGCGGTTACAATAGTTTAAATTCTGTTACCGGTAACAGAATTTAAACCGCTCCCAAAATGAAAAAACCGCCTGGCTGTATGTCAACCGCATCATTATGGTGAAGCGCTTCTTCCGACCACGCATCATATATTCTTTTGTCGCTTGCAATCTTCAAATCCCGCAATCTGACACGCCGCGGCTCGCTGCCCTGGTGGAAGAAGTAGATCAGCTCTTTTCCTTCATGTGTTCGGGAAAAACTGACAAAATCGTTTTCGTCGTCAACCAGCTTCCACTCGAGCGCTCCATAAGTCAATACGTCATTTTCTTGTTTTCGCAAAGCGATCAGCCGTTTCATAAATGTGAGCATCTCTTGATTCTGTTTCTCTTCTTCCCAAACCATGCACTTCCGGCACAATGGGTCATCCCCGCCGTCCAGCCCGATTTCGGTTCCGTAATAAATGCACGGCGAGCCTGTCTGAGCAAACATAAATGCCAAAAGAGAGCGTACTTTTTTCTCATCTCCTCCGCATCTTGTCAAAATCCGCTTCGTGTCATGGCTGTCCAGCAAATTAAACATCACCTCATTGACCTGCTTCATCCCGCTCATGAGATGCGAATTGATGCGGCTCGCCATTTGCGAAGCTGAAATCGATCCGTCTGCAAAATAGTCAATCATCGGTTCTGTGAACGGGTAGTTCATAACCGAATGAAATTCGTCTCCTCTAAGCCACGGATCAGCCTGATGCCAGATTTCGCCCAATATAAAAATGTCGGGCTTTTCTGCAGTAACGGCTTGACGGAACTTCTTCCAAAACGCATGATCGACTTCATTTGCCACATCCAAACGCCAGCCGTCGATATCAAATTCGCGTATCCAGTACAGCGCGATATCAAGTAAATAAGCCTGAACTTCCGGGTTGGCGGTATTGAGCTTCGGCATCTCGGGCGTAAACGCAAATGTATCGTAGCCGCCTTCTTTAACAGGAAAAGAATGAACATGAAACCAGTCTTTATAACGGGACTTTTCACCGTTTTTGACGACATCCTGCCACTCTCGCGAAGCGCTGCCGATGTGATTAAAAACAGCGTCAAGCATGATCTTCATTCCCCGCTCGTGAAGCCGGCTGACCAGCGTGCGAAAGAGTTCCTCATCGCCAAAATGCGGATCGATCGAGCAATAGTCCAATGTATCGTATTTATGGTTGGAAGGCGCGGCAAAGATCGGCGTCAAATAAATGCCGCCTACCCCCAAGTCTTCCAGATAGTCCAGTTTGTTTATGATCCCCTGCAAATCCCCTCCGAAAAAATCGTCCACCTCGGGGTCCTTGCTTCCCCATGGCAAAGCGTTTTCCGGAGACAAATCCTCTCGGCCGCTGGCAAAGCGCTCCGGAAAAATTTGATACCAGACGGTTGATTTGACCCAGTCAGGTGCATTAAACGTATCTGCCTCATGAACAAACGGAAATTTAAAACAGTACTTGGCCATATCTGCCGCTTTTCCGGCAAACGGACAGGCACCACTGCTTCCGTAAAAAGTGTCTTGACCATCAGCGCCTGTAAGGATAAACCCGTATTGCAGACGCCTGAATGGAGGCGCCACTTCGGCAAACCAGTAATCATGCGTGCTTGTCGCGGCAATTTTCGCCATCGCAAGCTCGTTCGCTTTCCATGTGCCGCCGGTGTGTTCGTAAGGATCTCCCCAAATCAAGCAGACGTGTTCGGCATCATTCTTTTTTGTACGGATTTTGATGTGCAATGTCCTTCCATCGTAAGAATAGGCATCAGAGCTGAAAGGCTGATGATGAATCGCTGCATATTCCATCATGTTTCCCCCTTTTTGGTTGTCCGGCTGTGATAAACCGGCTTTTATTCTGAAATTATCATGACGGCATAACAGGAACAATCATTTTCAGCTTGTTACCGGTAACAGAATGAGACCCTTACAAAGTCGATTCCCGGACAATAAGTTCCGGCTCAAAAAATTGATTGCCTTGCGACGCTCCGTCTTCATTGATTTTTTTCAGCAGGATTCTGGCGCAAGCCTCTCCCATTTCAACAACAGGCTGTCTGATCGTCGTCAGGCGAGGCGAAGCGATCCGGTCGAGAAACACCCCGTCATAGCCGGTAACCGCGACATCTTCCGGAATTTTTTTGCCGAGCAATTGCGCCGCACGGATGACCCCGAGCGCGATGCGGTCGGAAGCGCAAACCACGGCTGCCGGTGCATCAAGGGATGCCAGCACTTCCAGTGCGCGTGCTTCACTTTTTTTCGAACTGTTTTCCATCCGGAAAATCGCCGCTTTTTTCAGACTGCCTTCCATCGCCTGAAGGTAGCCTTTTTCCCTTGACCGTTCAAAGGGTTCATCCAAATCGATTCCAAAAAAGACGACATTGCGGACGCCCAGCCCAATGACGTGGCGTGTTGCCATATAGGTACCTTTTTCATTGTTAACATCAATAAAATCATAGCCCATTTCATTTTGGCCAAATACAACGACAGGCTTTTCAAATACTTTAATCAGCCCTTCAAAATCGGCTTTTCTCAATCCCGTCGCTATAATGCCGTCACACTGGCCGATATTGAGAGATTTCCTTGTGACAAGCTGCAAAGCATAATGGTGACGGTCCAGCTCGCGGCTGATTCCCGTTAACAGGTTCATATAATAAGGTTCAGTCGTATCCATTTCTTCCAGTATGAGCAGCTTGACGACCTGTGTTCTGTTTTGAACGAGCGCTCTTGCTGCATAGTTCGGTATATAATTGAGCTCCTTCATTGCGGAATGAACAAGCTTTTTCAATTCATCCGTCACAGTCTCAGGATGATTGATCACCCGCGATACCGTCATTTTCGATACATTTGCTTTCTTTGCTACATCAGATAACGTTGCCATTTCATCCCCGCCTTACCTATACGATTCAAACTGTCAGCTAGTCCTTCCTGAGGGCTGATGACACCTTGTTAAAATTAATTATAAGATGGAATCAAAGAAATTTTATAAGAAGGAGAAAATAAAAAAACGGATTTCCTTTAGGAAATCCGTCCTATCACTCTTTTCTTCTATCTTTGAACATAGATCGAAACCGATCCGCCGTTTACGTGAAACTCTCCCCAGCCTTCTGCATTGATGACAACAGAATCGGAACGGTTTCCGGTGATGTCATGCCATGTCTCACCGGCGTTTTGCCGGCCGACATACATTCGCTTTGTCCCGCCGGGTCCGTCTGTTATTAACGCCGCCAAACCAGAATTTGCAACCGAGCTGTCGCCTTCCCTCGTCCAGCCGACAATGTCATGATGATCGAAATAATCATGCTGTGCTCCGTACGCATATTGTATTCTCGCTTTTAAGATCGGTTCGATTTTGTGTTTCAGGGCAGGAATTTCGCGCTGCGAGGCTCCTTTCGTCCCGTACATATCCCCGTAGAAAATCTGCGGGTAGCCTGCTTCTCTTGTCAAAATAAAAGCGTAAGCCAGCGGCTTAAACCATGTTTGGACAGTCGACTCAAGCGATTGCCCCGGCTGTGTATCATGGTTATCAACAAACGTAACCGCTTTCACAGGATGCTTGGAAACGACTGTTCCGTTCAGCAATTTCCTCATATCATAGCCGCCTCCCTGTGTCGATGCAGCATGGAACTGGTAATGAAGCGGCACGTCAAACACTGAATGATTAAAGTTTGTTTTGTTCAAATAGTTTTCCAGCGCACCTAAGTCATTCTGCCAATATTCGGCTACCGTAAACATTTCCTTTCCTGTTTTTTCCCTGACATGATTGACCCAATCACGCAAAAAAGAAAATTTAATGTGTTTGACGGCATCAAGGCGGAATCCGTCCAATTGCAGCTCATTGGCATACCACGTTCCCCATCTCTTTATTTCTGCCGTGACATCAGGATGATCATAATCGATGTCGGCATACATCAAGTAATCATAGTTGCCGTTTTCATTGGAAACTTCCCAATCCCATGCCTTTCCTTGAAACTTATAGATGCGGTTCAGCTTTCGGGACTCGTCCCAATCGGTTCCGTCAAAATGGTACCAATGCCATTTGAAATCGCTGTATGTGCTGCCGCGCCCCGGGAATTGAAAATGTGTCCACGCTTTGATTCGCTGTTCTCCTGATGTTACGCGGTTGCGGTCGGCGGGATCGACTTCAACAGCCGTTACATCTTCGGTCGCATCAGCGCCGCCTTTGTGGTTGATGACTACATCGCCGTAAACGTTGATGTCCCGGGAATGAAGACTGTTGATCGCAGATTGCAGTTCTCCCTTTGTGCCGTACTTTGTCCGAACCGTCCCTTTTTGATGAAACTCCCCTAAATCATACAGATCGTAAGCGCCGTAGCCTACATCGTCTTGACTCGTTCCCTTATATGCCGGGGGAATCCAGACGGCAGTAATACCGTGTTCAGCCAAATATGCCGAGTCATTTTGTAAGCGTTTCCAATGTTGGCCGTCATTTGGCATGTACCACTCAAAATATTGCATCAGCGTCCCATTAAGATTTGCCGCCGCAGCTGCAGAGTGAGGCAGCAAGAAGATGAGCGCAAATAACAGCGGCAGCAATCGGGCATAAAGCCGTTTGTGTTGTTTCATGATTTTCCTCTCCCCTTTCAAAGTGAAACACATGCTATTGTATAAATATTTTGAATTTTTAACAAATATCGTTTTCCCTATATTTTCTTGCAACAGAAAAGCGCCGATATGGCGCTTTCTTCTCATTTATTCAATATCCTCTCTGCTTCTTCACTTCTTCAAGCTGAGATACAGTTACCAATTGATAGCCCTTTGCTTTCAGCTTTTTAATAATCTCTTCCGCCGCTTCTGCGGACGTTGCATAAATATCGTGCATTAAGACGATTTTTCCGTCTCCCGCATGACTCATGACATGATTGACAATCTTTTGTTTATTTCTGTACTTCCAATCTTCCGGATCAACATCCCACAACGAGACCTTCAGATTGGAAAGCGAGCGGACGGAATCATTGATTCCGCCATATGGAGGGCGCAAGTGTGCCGGCTGGTGTCCGCTGATTTTTTCGATCATTTCTTGCGTGTCGTTAATTTCCTGATACGCTTTTTCATTTGACAGCCTTGTCAATAACGGATGGTCCCAGGAATGGTTGCCGACTTCGTTTCCTTCCTTCAGCATCCGTTTTATCGTTTCGGGATAATATTGGGCTCTGCTTCCAAGCACAAAGAAGGTCGCATGCCCTTCATGCTTTTGTAAAGCATTCAATATTTTATTCGTTGTAGCGGGATTCGGGCCGTCATCAAATGTGAGAGCAATCACTTTTTCATCAGGATTTATTTTCGCCTGTTTCGGAAGGGGGACAGGCTCCTGCTCTCGTTTGGCCTGAAGACGGCTCTTTTTCATATCCTGATATTGGTCTTTTAAAATATCTTTTACCCATTCTTTTTTTATTTTTACAGACTGCTCAAGACCGGTTTGTTTTTTCTCAAAATAAAATTCGACTTCGTTTTCCAGAAGCGCGAAGCGGCTGAAATGCTCTTCCTGAGGGCTTGTCCCTTCTTTTAATAAAGCAGTGTCGGCAGACGGATTCCGATTTTTCAATTCCTGATAGGCAATGCTTGAAATCCTGTTCAGAAAATCTGAATTTTCTTCGAACAGGTCTTGAAGGGACAGCAGCTTTTTCTGTTTTAAATCGGCGTTAAACGTCTTGACAGACGTTGTACCCGAAACGCCCCCGGCCTCTATGTATTGATTCAGCACCACACTGGCTGCATCTTTTGTGTAATAGACAACCTTATATTTGATGTTCAGTTCAAAAGGCCCGTCTTCATGCTGAGCCTGGGCCTTTGCATTATCCTCTTTAAAACTGGCCAATTCTTGATTCACATAATCTTTTATTTGTTCATCGATTTCTTTTATGCGAAATACCGGATAGTGGATGGCATACCGCTCTTGTTTGCTGTCGCTGACCATGGATTCGACGCCGAGGCCGGATTGTGCGCCGTCTTTTTTTGGTTGAGGGGGCTCTTGACTGTTGCTTGACACCTTATTGTAAGAGTACCCCGCCAAACCTATTAATATCGTTAAAAAAATCAACATTTTAACCCATCGAAATGATGGTTTGCCAGACATCGCTGCTCACTCTCCTGTTTCATGACTTGCTTTCTCTGTTTCTATTACAAATATTGTTTCTCATACCGGGACTAATATAAAAGCGTCGACGGAAGCTTTATTTCCTGATTTCCGGCCGCATACGGGGCGATATCATACTGCTGAAATACAATTGAAATTCCGCTGCTTGTATAATAGAAAGCCGTGTGTTCATCCAAGCGGATATCGCTCTTTTTAAGATCAGAATAAAACTGTTCCGGATGTTCGTTGATATAGCTGAAAATATAGTTTTTTGCTTTTTCGATTTTTGCCTGATTGTTTAATACGTCAGTCAGCACGACTTGTTTGCGCTTGTCAAAGTCAAAGTTGTAGGATGTAGCGGTGTACATGCCGTGCGCGCCGCCGGAGAACTGATAGTCATAGATTAAAAAGCTCAGTTTGCCTTCCTCGTTGTATTTGACTTTGTAGGACGTTTCATAGACGTTCTCCTCGTCCTTATCCTTCTTTTCGGCATCTTTAACGATTTTTTGAAATTCTTTATAAGAGTTTTTTAAATGATGTTTTACCGCTTCGTTGGCCAGCTGGGCATCTTCTTCCTTCAAATCGCTGAATACCGGAAAAGAAAGCGAACTGATGTCTTTGTAATATTCCGTGTGAATCGCGGCTTTTCTATTTTGTGAAGCGTTTATTTGAGATGTTCCTTTATTGATGATGAATAGCAGCGATGCTGTGAGTACAAGGAATCCTAAAATAGCCATCGCTTTTTTCATAAGCATGCTCCTTTGTCAATCTTCTTTTAAACTCGTAACATATCATTTTCTTTTGTAACACAAATGTAATATTTATTTCATATTTGTAATGATACCCACTTTTAAATCCCCCGTCAACTTTTTTGGGTAAAAATTTCTTCTGACGGCAAAAATAAGACACTCTCAATTCCTGAGAGTGTCGTTAACGGAATGATGAATGAGACGTGCGTCTTCACGCTTTTTTTGAGGGGCTGTAAATGCAGGAAAAACGCAGGCTGGGGTCTTCGTGATCAGTCTGACCGGAGTCTTCATTTTAGCCGTATTGTTTCAGCATGTCGGATAATGTCCGCTTCATCCTTTCGATTAATTCGGAAGGCTTCTGAATAATTGCTTCCCGGCCGAATGAAATGAAATAATCCGCAAAAAAATCAATATCCTTCGGCGCGATCTCTCCTTTCAGCACGCCGGACCCGTCTTCTTTTACATCCAGCTCAAGGTGTGGCCATTTGAGTGAACCGTGCCGTTCTACTCCTTTTTTTGTCAGCTCCGCTGATAATTCCAATGTCTCCCTTGGCCGGGACACAGCTGAAAAACGGTTCTTTAAATTAAGACCGGTCAAATCAAGTGGGGCCGTATGTTCATCAAGCTCGGCCCGCTTAATCCGGTCACACCTGAAGATGCGGTAGTCTTGTCTTAAAAAACAGTAAGCCGGGCAATACCACTTCCCTTGATTGGCATAGATTCCGATCGGCTGAATGTTTCTCTTGCTTACTGCACCGTTTGCTTCATATTCGATGATCAACACCTTTTGCTGAACTGCCGCTTCAAGCAGCACCTTTAAGACCGGAATGTCGTCTTTTTGCTCATAAGGCGTATAAAAAGCAACGCGATCCTTCATACTGTCAATCGCATCCCGGATGTCTCCTGTAAGGTTCAAATAAAATTTCTTTTTGATGGAGTCGTACTGAGCGTCAAACGGCAGGGATATATAATGCTTCAGCGCATCGATCGCAAAGAAGATGGCGATCGCTTCGTTCTCGCTGAAGGCGATGGGAGGAAGAATCCTTTCATTTAACACTTGATACCCTCCGTGGGGGCCGGTTTCAGAATAGAGGGGCACCCCCATTTCGCTGAGCTCTTGCAAATCCCTTAAAACCGTTCTCTTGGAAACGCCGAATTCCTGCGCCAGCTCCCCGACCGTAAATCGTTTTTTCCGGTTTACCATCATGATCATTTCATTCAATCGTTTCGCTTTAGACATGAAAACCTCCAATCATTTTTTAACCATGACATAAGTTGTCACCATTATAATATACAATCTTCTTAGATCAACAAAAAAAGGAGATGTTCGCTCTATGAAAACGCAATTTACACCTTACATCCTGATGAATGGAAGAGCAAAGGAAGCGATTGATTATTATCGTGATGTACTCGAGGCTGAAGTAAAGTTCAGTCAGACGATTGGCGAAGGCCCCGCAGATGAGGCGGCGAATTTTAAGGATGGCGAATTGGCTTTCATCGCACACGCCGTTTTGACAATCGGCGACGCCGTCATGATGATCGCCGACATCATTCCTGAACTGCCTTTCCAAAGTGGAAACCAATTGTCCATTTGCGTAACGGCAGCTGACGTTTCTTCGGCCAAGCGGCTGTTTGGCAAGCTGAGCGAGCGGGGCGAGGTCAAGCTTGAGCTGAAGGAGACTTATTTCAGTCCCGCTTACGGCATTGTCACCGATCCGTTCGGCGTTACCTTTCAAATTTTTGCCGCGCGTCCCGCATAAATGAACAAATGAGACATATCAAAAAAGGCCGGGTTTCATGAACCGGCCTTTTTTGCACGGAAAAATTTTCAGGGTTTTTTGGCTAAAAAGCGGTATTTGACCACAAAAATTTAAAAAACTGCGTTTTTTCAAATTCACTTGACAAAGGGCATTTATGGAAACGCCTCTTCTTTTTGGTATAATAAGGGGTAGCAACAGTTCGGTTCTATATAAGGGCGGTCGGCTCACCCTCCATCTCTTGGAGAGAAAGGGGGTGAGCATGTGACAGTATCAGAGGCGTTGCAACTTATGGTCTCTTTCGGCATTCTTGTCGTGGCAATTCTGTCATCGAACGACAAAAAAAAGTAAGATCGCCCTTGATTCCCACACCAAGACGATCTTACTTTTTAATTGGGATCTAAAAATAGAGCCGACTCCTTTTTACGGAGCCTCTCTGTTGCTTCCGGGAGATGTTGCCGCATCTTCCGGTTTTTTTCAGTTTACGCATTCATCTAAAGATTATTCTTTTTCACACCTTGAATATATCACGATTTCCTTTATTTATCAATATGGATGCGTTTATATAAAAATGGAGTCACGGTCAAATGCGATATGAGAAGATAAATTCCTGATGACAGGATCATCTGGTCAATCGTAACTTCAAAATCGGGAAAATGCCTTTCTACATCAGAAAGGCCCCTCTTTTTTTACTCCCCGCTTCACATGTGAGGAGAGGTTGACCAATATCCCGGCTGACGTCAGCATGAACATTAACGAAGAACCTCCGTAGCTGACAAACGGAAGAGGAATTCCGGTAATGGGAAGAAGGCCGAAAACAGCGCCCAGGTTAAATAATGCCTGAATCATGATCTGGAATGTAATGCCGACCGCCAGCAGCTTTCCAAACGGATCATCGATTTGCGCAGCGATCTTAACACCTCTGAACATGATCAACAGGTAGGCCCCGATGATCATCAACAGCCCGACACCGCCGAGTTCTTCACTGATGACCGCCATGATAAAATCCGTATGGGCTTCAGGAAGAAACCCCAGCTTTTGAACGCTGTTCCCCAATCCATTCCCCCATACCCCGCCCGAATCAATGGCAAGGTAGGAATTGATCAACTGGTAGCCGTCTCCGTTTTCATTTTGAAAAGGATCGCTGAACGATGTCAGCCTTTTTAACCGGTACGACGCTGTCATAGCAAAATATGCGATGCCCGCCCCTGCCATTGTTCCGAGAAGCAGCAAGTGCCGTATTCTGAGACCGGCGCACAACAGAACCGCTCCGCAGCTTAACAGGATCGAAACAGCGGTGCCCAAGTCGGGCTGGTTTAAAATCAAAAAAAACACAGCGGCCAAAATGATCAGCGGCGGCATGACGCCCTTTCCAAAATCGGCGATGTATCTCTGCTTTTTTGCATACACATAGGCGAAATAAATAACCATCACAAGCTTCACAGCCTCGGACGGCTGGATCATGAGCGAACCGAGTTGAATCCACCTTTGAGAATTGTTTTTCTCCATCCCGATTCCCGGCAGCAAAACGAGAATCAGCAGCAAAAAAGAAAGCTTCACCAAAAAACGGATGAGTTTGCTGTAAGCTTTGTAAGGGAAAAAGACGGCAGCCGAAAAAAAGGTCAAACCGATGAGCAGCCACTGCAGCTGCTTCATAAAAAAATAGCTGCCATCATGATACTTCATATATCCGAGGGGGTAGCCGGCACTGTATACCATCAGCAAGCCAAACGAGGATAAAAACAGAACCGAAGCAATCAATACATAATCCAGTTTCTTTAGATGGAAAAGAATCATTTTGCGCACCTTCATCCCCAGTCATTCCCAAACATGTAATGTTTAGATCTGATATTCACACTGAAAACGAGACCTAAGGCGATCATGTTGGTCAGCAGCGCGCTGCCGCCATAGCTGATAAACGGAAGAGCGAGCCCTGTGATCGGCATTAACCCGATCGTCATCCCGATATTTTGGAACACTTGGAATACAATCAACCCCGCAACCCCCGCACATATATAAAGACCGAACAGACTGTTGGACGAGATCGCGATCCTGATGATTCTGTAGATCATCAGAAAATAGAGACAGACTAATGTGACGGCACCTAAAAAGCCGAATTCTTCACCAATCACGGCGAAAATAAAATCGGTATGAGCCTCCGGAATCTTCCCTCCCTGCACTTGGGTTCCATGAGTAAAGCCGCTTCCTGACATCTGGCCCGATCCGATCCCCAATAACGCCTGCGTCAGCTGGTATCCATATGTAGAAGCATGTTCATGAGGACTGAGCCAGCCGTATATCCGGTCAAGCTGGTGAGGCTTAATTATCTTTGAAAAAATCTCAAAGTAATGATTGTGCAAATACGTCAAAAAGGCGACCAATCCCATGAATCCAAGCGACAAGGACATGATCATTCTCCCCGAAATCCCCGAGACAAGCATCAACGTGAATGCGATCGACAAAATCACCAATGCGGACCCTAAATCAGGCTGTACCAATATGAAGAAAAACGGAATCACCGTGTACACCATGATTTTCCCCGTCGGTATGATGCTCTCCGTGAAGGAGAACCTTTTATGCTGAAATTGGTTGAGTATCGAAGCCAACAGAAGAATCAAAATGATCTTCATAAATTCTGAAGGCTGGATTTCGATGACTCCGAAGCTGATCCACCTTTGCGAACCATTTTTATAAGTTCCAAAAAAATGAACGAGAATCAGAAGAAAAACGGCTCCCGCAAATAAACGAAGCGCCAATCGTTCTAGCAGCTCATAGTCGATGTAGGCCGTTCCCGCCATGACGCCAAACCCGACAAGATACCAAAAAACCTGCCGTTTCGCAAAATAAAAAGGGTCCTGTGTTTCATACTGGCCGGACCCGCTGTAAACGGCCAGCAGACTGATGATAAACAAACAAAATAGAATGAGCAGAAGGCTGATGTCAATGTTGATAGGCTTTCTTTTCATCTGTAACATGCTCCATCATGATTTATGTGACAGCTGGTTGAAAACGAATTGAACCGCTGCGGCATCATCAATATAGCCGATTGGAAAAATATAATCCGGTATGACATCAACAGAAACGATGAAATACAGCAAAGCGCCGCCCATCAGCAGCAATTCACGCGGCGTCCCCCGCCCTGAGGTAAATCGGCTGTACATGTCGTGCAAACGGGTCAGAAAAGGACCAACGCCGGCGACTTTCTCGACTTTGGATTCAAACTCAGCCAGAATGGTACGCTTTCCTTCCTCCGTCTGGGAATATTGTTCGTACTCATTCAATTTGTTTTTCAGTTCTTCCGTGGTAAAGGACCGATCATAGACATTTGAGGTTTGCAAAACATCTTCAATTTCGGCAACTGACGAGTGAATATCCTGACGTTCGCTTTCCCTCGTCTTCTCGATCGCATAGCCGGCCGCTGTCATCATCTCATCAAAAGAAACGCCGAGACTTTCTGAAAACCTTTGCAAATGGTTCAGGTTTGCTTTTCTTTTGCCATTGATGATTCTTGAGATGGTCGCTTTATCGATTTGAGTGCGTTCGCTCAATTCTCTTAAAGATAATGATCTTTTTCGCAAATGCTCTTTCAGCAGCGCCCCCAGCTGATTTTTCTTTTGTTCATCCACGAGCCTTTCTCCTCTCACACTAAAAATGTATCAATCTATCAGCCAAAAGGCCAAGTCGGTATAAATATATAGAACCGTTGTCAAAATGTCAACGAATAACCATAGACATCTGTTTTATCTCACTTATTCCACCCTATAATCGTTGACAAATAAACAAAAAAAGAGCGAGTCAAAACTCACTCCTTATCCGATATCAATCCAAACCCGTTTTAACGCCAAACCCGACAAGCACCAGCCCCGCGGCTTTTTGAAAGACCTTCTGGAATTTCACGCTTCTCAGCCATTTTTTTGCGAAATCGATCAAATATACGAGGATGAGGAACCAAAACACAGCAAGAAAGGTAAGGATTAAAGCGAGGATGATCAACTGCTGGTTGACGCTTTCTCTTAAATTAATAAATTGAGGCATAATCGTGATATAAACCAAAACAGTTTTCGGATTCAGAACGTTGCTGAACAATCCTTGCATAAACGAATCCTTATAATGCCGGCTTGATGCGTTTTCGGTTTTGTTCTTCTCGGCTTGTATGTCCTCCAAAGAAAACATTTTTTTCGCGAAAAAGCTTTTAATGCCTAAATATATTAAATAGGCCGCCCCCAAGTATTTGATCGTATTGAACAGAATCACCGATTTCGCAATCACCACCGCTAAGCCGAGAACGGCAATCAGCGTCCAGAAAGAAAGCCCTGTCGCCAAACCGAGAACATTGCAGCGCCCGGCGTTCGGCCCGTAGCGAAGCGTGTTTTTCACCACAAGCATCGTATCTGCTCCTGGTATCACCACCATCATGGCGGCAATCGATATGTATGACAGCAGGCTATCCATCAGATGTCTCCCCCCATACTGGTTTTATATAGTGACTACTTTAGTAACCACTTATTAAAAAGTGTATCAGCGGACTTGAAATAAATCAATACATCCAGCAAAATATGAGTGACAAAGGTAGCGACTCTTGTTGAAGCTGGAGGGCTTATGAAGGAAAACATATTAGACGTACTGAAAAACCTGAATTTCACCGAGTATGAGTCGAAAGCATACTTGGCGCTTTTGGAAGAATCGCCGCTGACAGGCTATGCGGTGGCAAAAAAATCGGGTGTTCCCCGGTCGAAAATATACGAAGTGCTGGAGAGCCTCGTGATCCGCGGCGATATCTTTGTCAGCTACGGCGGCACACCGCAGTACATCCCCGTTCCCGCCAAGGAACTGATTAAAAACCGGCGGCTGAAAGCGGAAGAGACTTTTGAACAGGCAGAAAAATATTTCGAGAAGTTTGAGCGCACTGCAAATGACCGGGAAAATATTTGGAACATCACCGGACGAAGCGAGATTATCGATAAAGTAAAGGCTTGTATATCATCAGCCGGAAAAAGGATTCTCCTCGAAATTTGGAAAGAGGATTTTCCTGAATTGGAGCCGGAACTCAAGCAGGCCGCAAAAAAAGGCGTCATCGTCACCATCATTGCGTACGGCGACATTGAAGCTGATTTCGCCAATGTCTATCTCCATGACAGCAGCACGCAAATTACAGAAGAGTACGACGGACGCTGGCTTGTATTCAGCGTCGACGATTCGGAAGTCGTGGCCGGCATTGTCTCGCACGGGAAAGACAGCCGCGCAGCCTGGACGATGCATGTAGGCTTGGTGATGCCGATTACCGAAGTGATGATTCATGATCTGTATCTGATGGAAATCATGAAGAAGCACAGAGAGGTATTGGAGGAAAGTTTCGGCGAAAACCTGATCCATTTGCGCCGAAAATTTTCGATTCATCCGGATTTCAAAAAGCATTATATGAAATAAAAGGCCCGCGCAAAGAAAGCGCGGGCCTTTTATAATTATGATCTTTCGGTTGCCTCCCAGCGGGATACTTCTTCCCTGACGAGCGGCGCCGTTTTTGTTCCAAAAAGTTCAATCGCCTTCATGACATCTTCGTGCGGCATCGAACCGACCGGAACGTGAAGCAAAAAGCGGGTGATCCCGACATTCTTGCGCAGGTGAATAATTTTTTCCGCCACCGTCTCGGGATCGCCTACATAGAGCGCCCCTTCAAAGCTTCTGGCTGCATCGAAGCTCGACCGGCTGTACGGCCCCCAGCCCCGCTCCCTCGCAAGTGTATTCATAGCCTGCTGGGTGGAAGGGAAAAACCGATCGGCGGCCGTCTCGGTATCCTCCGCAATAAAGCCGTGGGAATGGGAAGCGACTGTCAGCTTTGAGGCATCATGCCCTGCATGTTCCGCCGCTTTGTAATAAAGCTCAACAAGCGGGGCGAAATGCTGCGGACTCCCCCCGATAATCGCGAGAACCAGCGGCAGGCCGAGCAGGCCGGCGCGCACGACGGATTCCTGGTTTCCGCCGCTTCCGATCCATACGGGCAGCGGATTCTGCACAGGGCGCGGGTACACGCCTGTATTTTGAATAGCCGGACGATGTTTGCCGCTCCATGTGACCCTTTCCGACTTTTGCAGCTCGAGCAGCAGATCAAGCTTTTCTTCAAAGAGCTCATTATAATCATCTAAATCATATCCAAACAGCGGAAAGGATTCGATGAAAGACCCTCGGCCCGCCATGATTTCCGCCCTGCCGTTTGAAATCCCGTCGAGCGTCGCAAAATCCTGAAAAACACGGACGGGATCAGCCGACGACAGCACGGTGACCGCGCTCGTTAATCTGATGTGCTTCGTCTGTGCAGCCGCTGCGGCCAGGACGACGGCAGGAGAAGAAGCTGCGTAATCTTGACGATGATGCTCTCCAACTCCGAATACATCCAAGCCCACCTGATCGGCAAGGACGATCTCCTCCACTACTTCGCGCAGCCGCTCCGCATGGCTAATGGCTTTTCCGGTTTTGATATCAGGGGTCGTTTCTACAAAGGTGCTGATGCCTAATTCCATGTCGCTTTTCCTCCACATTGTATCCTTTAATTATTCTGTACATCGTTGATTGATGTATGCCGTATTCTTTTCACCCGGCACTCACATTGTTATATATAGAATACGGCGGGCGTTCTGATCATGCAATTGATCCGACTTGTGAATCAGGATCAGCTTCTGCTCCATTTGTTTTCCAGCTTGGTCTGCCGGCAATCATGCCGGTCTGGTATTCATGCATTCACAAAGAAGATACCAGCTTACACAAGTTTCTGCCCGCAGTTCGGACAGAAGTTGGCTTCCCCCGTTTTCGTTCCACAGTTTGGACAGAAGTTCGGCTTTGTCCCTGCCTGCGGCGTGCTTTGGGGCGTTGGTGTCTGCGCCTGCTGATTTTGGTTCATCTGATTCATCATTTGGTTCGCTACGTTCATCCCCATCATCATGCCGGCCATATCGGATGCGGCACTGCCGCCTGTCATCTTTCCTGACGCCATGCCGTCTGTCATGGAGATCTGCTGATATCTGTTCAGATCGCCAACCATGCCGTGGGAAGCGTTCTTCGTGATCATGTCCTGGATTTCTTTCGGATAATTGAAACTCATGATGTTAAAGCCTGTAACCGTCATGCCGTCGCTGACAATCTCCATATCAAGGTCTTCCTTGATCCCTTTTGCGATATCAAAGGCGTTGGCTTGAAGGTTGAACATATCTTTTCCTTCTTTTGTGATCCACTTCATCAAAAGCTGATCAAGGATAGATGTGATCCGTATTTTGATATCTTCCACAACATACTGATCTTTCACACCGGCAATTTTATCGATTAATGCGACATAATCATTCACCTTAAAATTAAATGTGCCGTTCGCTCTGATCGGCATGCCGCCCGGTAGTCCTGCAGCCGGGATATTGATGGCATTCTTCGTCCCCCATTTGACGGTAAACTCCTTCGTATTGACAAACAGGACTTCGGCGCGTATCCCGCTGTTAAAGCCAAATTTAAAACCTTTTAAAGTAGATAAAAAAGGAATAATTTCAGATTCGATATCATAGTCGCCTTCATCTTGGAATATGCCTTCAATTTTTCCATTGTTTAAAAAGACGGCATCCTGACCGGGACGAATGATCAGCCGGCTCCCCTTTTTGATTTCGCGGTTGTTCCATTTGTAGAAAATCATATCATCGCGAAATTCATCCCACTCTACTACATTTGCAAATTGATTTTTAAAAAACACCATTTGAGCTCTTCCTTTCCCTTTCTAAAAGCTTCCCCGGCTGCCGCTGTGCGAATGTCCTCCGCTCGTCGTTCCGCCGCCTGAGCTTTTATTATTGGACGGTTTTCTTTGTTTTGTGACGGTCGTTCTGATGTACTCGTCATTCTTTCTGATCACTCCGGAAGTATCACCGTTCATATACGTGTTTGCACTTACGGTCACTCTGCCGCCTGAATTGTATTTCATAATGGCGACGGCAATTCCCGCGATGACTGCTGACACAAGCAATTGAAACCATGTCTTAAAAAAGATGCTGTCCGCCCATGGTTTCTTCTCCATATCATCATACGCCGCCTTCATAAACATTTCGAATGCGGCCTCATAATGATTGCCAGATATATCCGGCGTGATTTTTTCTCTAATTTTGTCCAGTCTGGCGTCATTCAAATATTCTTCAGCCTTTTTAAAGCCGGCAAGATAGACTTCTCTATGCTCCATATCAACCGTTAACACAGCTGCGTTTCCATGCTTCTTCTGATAGCCGGGCGCTTTTTCGTCATAGAAGTCCTCCGCATATTTCTTTACATCGCGGCCATTCGTATCATCGGTCGTCACAATGATAAAGTCGGTTTCCCGTTCGGCTCCCAATTTGGCTGCCAGCGTCTCCAGCTTCTCGATTTCCTGTTTGGTCAGAAGCCCGGCTTCATCATAAACATACCGCTTCTGTTCAGAGGCTGCCGCACCGGAGGCTATAGGGATGAAGACAAGGAAAATCATACATAGGATCATTGCGCTTCTCAATAAATTTCTCATCATGCCCCGCCTCCCATCACAGCAGCGATGATTTTCCAGACCGCAAATATGGAGACAGCCAGTCCGCTAAACCACATCTTTTCTTTAAATGAGCTGATCGGCGGCTTGCCGACGACTTTTCCCGTTTGTCCGTTCATCGCAAAAATGTAATCCTTTTGTTTGTAGTTGTAATTGACCATCCAGACGGGCAAAAGCACATAAAAGCTTTTCATTTTTTGCGTATCGACGTGTTTCGTTTTCACATCGACGGAGCTGTATCCGGATAAGGTGGAATCGATATATGACTCGATGTAGCCGCTGATTTTGCTTTTCGCCCGCGGAAAAAGCTCTTCATCATCGTAATTATATTTTTCAGCGATGTAGCCTGCCAAATAGGCGGTTTTAAAATCTTTCAGCTGATCATACGGATAAGGCTCCAATTTGTCCATCAATTCATCGTTCATCTTTTCTGATGCATCCACCGGGACTTTGATGTAGTCGAGATTGATATCGCGAAACGCATCATAATGTTCGGTCTTCGTATAGATGTAGTCGCCCTGTGTATACCTATGTACCTTTGTGCAGCGGGCGCTGACCTGCACTTTGCTGTTTAAATCGTACATCCAGAAAGGAACGTACATGCCTGTGATGCTTTTAATCCGGTCCGCCGACATAAAGCCCTTTGGTGTTAACAGCCCTTTTCTGCACCACTTGCGAAACGCGTCTGCCGCTTCCTCTTTGCTGATCGTAAAAGGAATGACCTTTGCCGGGGCAAGGTTTCCGGACAGGCGGTCGGCGATCACTGCCGCTCCCCCGCAAAAGCTGCAGGAGGTAGCCGTCGTTTCTTTTTCAGTGATCAAAATAGCGCCGCAGTTTTGGCAATGATATTCTGTTGCTTCGTCTTCAGTAAATCTCGCTGTTTTTAATTCTTCCGGAATGTTTTCAATCTTGTCCTGTCTCCCGCAGCTCCGGCAGGCCAGCGTGCCGGATTCAGCGTCAAAGGCCATGTCATCCCCGCAGCCCGGACATTTATAAGAAATCACCATGTCTCTTAACCTCTCACTTTATTCATTTCAAATTGTTATGACTTTTGACCCGCCATTTTTGCTTTCAGTGCGGCAAGCGCATCATCCACACCAGAGGGGCTATCATATTTAGCTTTCAGGTCTTCTACGTCATCTTGAGGAGCGGCGTTCAGTTCAGCCATCGCATTCGCTTCATCAAGCGCCCGGTTGGCCTTTTCTTCCATTCTGCCAAAAGCGGACATTGAATGGTTGGCATTCGCTGCAGATGCACCGAGTTTATTCATTCTTTCCTGTGTTTTCGCCGCTGTCCATTTCGCTTTGATCGCGGCCCGACGCGCTTCAAGCTCTCCGATATCAGAAACAAGCTTATCGTGCATTTTTTTCATTTGAAGCGCATTGGATGACGCCGTTTGTAATGCAGTTTCTAATTCGGACCCCTTCGTTTCCAGCACCGCTTTCTTTTCTAAAAATGTTCGGGCATCCGCCTCGCTGCCGGCTTCCAATGCCTTCATTGCATAGCGCTCAAGCTTGTCGATTTCCGCCCGGCAATCCGCCAGTTCTCTTTTTGCCCTTTGCTCGGCCGCCATGACAGACGCCGTTTCCGCCTTTACTTTGTTTAAGTCGCTGTTTAAGTTCCTGACGTACTGATCCACCATTTTTTCCGGGTCCTCTGCTTTATCAAGCAAAGCGTTAATATTGCTGGCCATAATGTCTTTGAACCTGCTTAATATACTCATCTAAAAACTCCTCCTTATAGTAAAATATACTTAGTTTAAATATACTATTTTTCCAGAGGAAAAGTTTCGGTTTTTTAATAAAAAATTGATATAATGGCAGTTTTTCGAGAAAAATTTTCAAACAAAAACAAAAATATTCAGACGGAATATTCTGATTTATATGTTGATTTATTTTTGATTTCGGAATAAAGTAATACTATATGAAAAACATTCGGAACAGCATGCAAGCTGGAACGGATGCAGGGTCGGTATCACCAGAAAATGACAGCGCTTACATATTCGCGTGACTCACGAAAGAAAAATCCAGCATTCAACGCATCAATCCGGCTTCTGTCAGAAAAGAATTCTGATTTGAAAGGGGAGCGAATCATGCCAGGGAGAAAAAAAGGCAGTTTGAAGTCGACGATCACGGTTGCCATGTCCAACTATTTGGAGGCGGGATCAATCGTCGCAGGGGCCGGCGGGCTTTCGTTATGGGTTGAATATTTAGGGTTGGACGACGCCCGGGTCGGGCTTCTCGGCGCCTTAAGCGCAAATGGTTTCGGCGCGGCGATCGGCGCTTTTCTCGGCGGTTTTTTAGTCGACCGTTACGGGAGAAAATTCATATACAAGTACGATTTATTAGTCTATATGCTTGGCGTTTTGCTGATTGCCGTGTCGTTTAATTTTCCGATGCTTTTAACCGGTTACATCGTGACGGGAATTGCGGTGGGCGCAGCGATTCCGGCTGCTTGGACTTATATTGCCGAGGAGGCGCCTGATCACGAACGCGCCGGACGCGTCGGCTGGGGGCAGCTGGCATGGTCGGTCGGACCGGCGCTTACGCTGCTGCTATCGGTTGCCTTGGCACCGCTCGGTTTGCTGGGAAGCCGGTTGATTTTTGCCCAATTATTCGTTGTCGCGGTCATCACGTGGATTTTGCAGCAGCAGATTCACGAATCGTCCATCTGGGAGGAGCAAAAGCGAAAAGAAGCTGAAGACAAAGCAAAAGGAGTTGCAGAAAAGGCATCGATCAAAGAGCTGTTGACCAACAAAGCGAACCTCCACGCCATGATTCTCCTTATCGGAATTTACGCGTTTTGGAACCTTGTTGCCGGAACAATGGGATATTTCATGCCGTATATTTATGAGACGGTCGGCGGTTTAACAGCGGCGCAAGCCAACCTGCTGCAGGCATTTTTATGGATTTTGACAGTGGCGTCCACATACTTCGTCTTTATCCGTCTCGGCGATAAAGTCAATCGGAAAACGCTTTTTGGCATAGGAGCAGCCATGGCAACCGCCGCATGGGTCATCCTCACCTTCGGTACGATGAACATCACGGAGCTTTTATTATTCGTATGCCTGTGGGGCATTTCTGCGGGATTTGGAGCGCAGGCGTTTTACGGGCTGTGGGCGGCAGAACTTTTTCATACGAAATACAGGGCGCTCGCCCAAGGCTTTATGTTCTTCATCGTCCGCATCGGCGTCGGGCTCATCTCATTGATCGTTCCTGCGATGATTACGGGATTGGGCTTTAAAACAGCCGGCGCCGTCATGATTGCATTTCTCGTCATTCATATGATCATCGGGCTCCGTATGGCGCCGGAAACGCGCGGCAAATCGCTTGAAGCCATTCAAAGCGAACGCTACCACCAAAGCGGCTGACCTGTGGTCAGCCGCTTGTTCTAAACCTGCAGGTTTGAGGCTGTCAACAGCTTCCTCTTCTCTGAATACGTGTCGTTTTCAATCGCGATCTCTTGATCAAAAATCAGCGTTTTCCGTGAGTCTTCATCATAATCAGGCCAGCTGACATCATCGGTGCTCGGATTTCCGGAGCGGGCAAAAGACACCCAGGCAGCCTGGATCTGTTTAGCAAGCAGCTGTGCTTCCTCCCCAGCCTTCGTACCTGTCAGTTGTTCCAAACTGTCCATATTGCCAAATACAAACGGAATCTCTAAGCCGTGCACCGCTTTGTTGAACGGCGGATGCTCCGAATCGGCATGCCAGTCAAACCGGTACATAAAGACAGATGCATGTCGTGATTGAGCCGAAGCGAACACAACGGACGGATGCCAAAAGACTAGATCTGTCATCATATCAACATGGCCTTTCAATGATCTCGGATACAGAGGCGCGGCGGCTTCAGCGGCCTCTTTTCCCATGTATTCTTCTAAAATCTCATTGATCTTCCTCTCAGGCAAAAGTTCCGAATCAGAGGCAAAAAACAAGGCGCCTTCATCGCGGTTTGTTCCGATTAATAGACCGATTCCTTTTGCCGCGCCCTTCGCGACGGCGGCCTCCGGCTTCAGCGGGAGGGTTTTTTCGTCAAGTGCAGGCTGAAAGATCAGTTCAAAAATATTTTCTCCCATTAAAGTACGCAGCTGATCGGCGGCTTGAAGAAGTTCTTGATCAGATACATCGCAAAGGCGCTCCAGATGATGATGATCAATATCGAGAATCGTTAAGAATCTTTCTGCTGCGGCTTTCGCAAGCTTTTCAGATATTGTTGCGGCGGCCCCGCTTTCCATAATGGCCTGTTGAAAAAGCCCCTTTGCTTTCGGCATCGCCAAGAGCGAAGCGATGCTCATCGATCCCGCCGATTCTCCAAATACCGTAATATGATGACGGTCTCCGCCAAAGAAAGCGATATTTTCTTTCACCCACTCAAGGGCCGCGATTTGATCCAAGAGGCCAAGGTTGCTTGTGTAGGAATCATCAATTGCAGAAAGATGCAAAAAACCGAACGGACCGAGGCGATAATTGATGGTGACCACGATCACCTTTCCCTGCTTTGCGAGCTGAGTCCCGTCATAGAACGGTTCACTGCCGGCTCCGAGATAAAAAGCGCCCCCATGAATCCACACCATAACAGGCAGATCCCCATCCGCCTCTTCAGGTGCGTACACATTTAAATAAAGGCAATCCTCAGACTTTTCAACCCCCGTTGACTCACCAGGCAACCCCCTGTCAGGCTGCGGACAAACCGGACCAAATTGAAAAGCCTCCCGCTCACCTTCCCAGGCTTCAATTCGCTGCGGTTCCCGAAACCTTAACTTGCCGACGGGAGGTTTTGCGAAAGGTACGCCTTTAAAGATACGGACACCGTTTTCCGTTCTGCCTTTCAGCTTTCCAAAGCACGTTTCGACAGTCGTTTCATACATTTTATTCCACCCCTTTCACTTTTCAATGATAATGGAATCGGACGATACCGTCTAATCGGAATACTTGCATTTTGGAAAATGAAGGGTCTAGTATAGGATCAGAAGAGATGTTCAACTTATTGTTTAAAAATTTGACGGAAAAGAGGGATTTCAATGAAACTGTCGGGACACACAGTACTGATCACAGGCGGCGCATCAGGAATCGGCTTTGCTTTTGCCGAACGATTTATGAAATCGGGAAATACGGTCATCGTCTGCGGGAGAAGGGAAAGCAAGTTGAAAGAAGCAAAGGAAAAATATCCGGAGCTGATCACGCGTGTATGCGATGTAACCGATGAAACGGAACGACTGGCATTATTTGAATGGGTCAAAGAACGTCACCCTGGCGTAAACGTACTTGTGAATAATGCGGGTATACAGCAGCGCTACCACATTTTAAAAGCAGATGTCATAGACAATTGGGCTGACTACAAAAAAGAAATCACCGTCAACATGGAGGCACCGATCCACCTGGCCATGCTCTTTAGCCAATACTTTGCCAAAAAACCGGGGAAAACAGCGATCATCAATGTGACATCAGGCCTGGCGTTTACACCGATGGCGATCGCACCGATCTACTCATCGACAAAAGCCGCTCTCCATTCTTTTACGATGAGTTTAAGACATCAGCTTTCCGAGGCCGGCGTTGAGGTCATAGAGGTCGCTCCTCCCGCGGTCAATACAGATCTGGGCGGTGTCGGACTGCATGATTCCGGAGCTCCTTTGGATGAATTTGCCGATGAGATTTTTAAAGGGCTGGAAGAAGGCCGATTAGAAATCGGTTATGCCAGATCGGAAAAAGCCTTGCGGATGTCAAGAGATGAAATCGATGAAAGCGTCAGCCAAATGTACAGTTCTTTAAAACATTCCATCGAATAAAAGGAATGTTGGCATTGTCATTTCAATAGAGGTTGTTCCTTCCAGACGGCCGTTTTATCATAAAATGAGAAGGAGTGATCCAAATGCCGTTTATTCTCCAGCGCATTTATCAAGAAAACCAGCAAGCAGAAGGACGCCGCATTTTAATCGACCGTGTGTGGCCGCGCGGCATTTCAAAAGAAAAAGCGAACCTTGACTGCTGGATGAAAGAAATCGCTCCAAGTCCTGATTTAAGAAAATGGTTCGGTCATGACCCGAAAAAATTCGAATCGTTTAAAGAAGCCTATCAAAATGAAATCAAACAACAGCCTGAAAAACAGAGAAGCTTCAAGGAATTAAAAGAAATGGCTGCGGACGAAACCGTTATTCTGCTTTACGGTGCAAAGGATGAGCGCCATAACCATGCCGTCGTTCTTTATGAGATGCTGAACCGGCAAAGCCTTTGACCTTGAAACTTTTTTCAACGCTTTTCGTATGACAGATAAAGCAATATGCGAAAAGGATGGTAAACATGGAAATGAACCTGTTTTGGATCGGGCTTGGTTTAGCTGCTTTAGGCTATTTTATCGGTGACGGCTTGAAAAACTTTAAAAACCCAAAAGGGAGTTATTCAGGCTATCCCTATTTAGTTAAAGAAGGCGATTTACATTATTATTTAGGTTTAAGTAAAGTAGAAACGAAAGAAATGCTGAGTAAATATCCTGACATACCTAAAATTGAATTAAATGGCACAACCTATTATCCGTATCAGCATTTGATGGATTGGATGTTGTCCGCCGACCTTTATAAACAGTAAAGCGCAGCTTGAAGCTGCGCTCACTTTTATGATTCGAGTATTTCAACATAGCCTTCCGATCCGTTAATCCTAATCTTCTGTCCGTCTTTAATTTCTTTCGTCGCATGCTCAACCCCCACCACCGCCGGAAGCCCGTATTCCCGCGCAATGACGGCGCCATGTGTCATGAGGCCGCCCACTTCCGTCACCAAACCTTTGATTGAGACAAACAGCGGTGTCCAGCTCGGATCTGTAAAAGGCGTGACAAGGATATCCCCCTCTTCGATATCGGCTTCTTCCAATTTCAGAATCACTCTTGCCCTACCTTCGATGACTCCCGATGAAACAGGAACGCCCGCCAATGCTCCCGCCGGAATGTGGTCTCCCAGAACTTCTCCCGTGATGACCTCGCCTTCTGAAGTCATCATTCGCGGAGGCGTTAATTTTTCATAATGCTGATATTCTGCTTTTCTTTCCTCGATCTTCTTCACATCGAGACGATTAGCGCAAACGGCCTCTCTCAATTCATCAAAAGACAGATAATAAATATCCTCCTTCGCTTGAATCAGCTTCTTTCGCTGCAAAATGGCGGCTTCTTTCATCAACGCTTCCTTATATATAAAATAGCGTTTGATCAGAGCATATTTGGGATATTCCCGATAACCGATAAAATTCCGCAAAACGCTGATCATCTTCTTTGTCTTTTTTGCCTTTTGTCTGCCTCCCTTTAGTTGTTGCAGACGGCTTAACAGATCCCTCTCCTTTTGCTCCGCTTCCAATCGCCCCTGTTCAAACTTGACCGTTCGCGCACCAGGTTCAAAGTTTTTGATGTTGCTCAAAATCACTGGAGCAAGAATGGAAGGGCGTTCGCTCCAGCGCGTCTTGGTCATATCGATCTCACCGGTGCAGCGCATGCCGTATTTCTCAAGGAATGCCCGCAATGCGCCGATAAAGGCGGGACCGCCGTCAAGCTGTTTGAGATCTTCAAAAAAGGTTTCATTATTGGCATATGCTAAATACTTCTGAACCTCGGGGTATCCTCTGGCAGCATCTGATACATCCAAAAGCGCCAATCCCATTTCAGATGTGACATTGTACAATACCGATTGAGAAAGGGTATCGGCGACATTTTTTTCGCCAAGCCATTTCTCCATTTTTCGATTGAGCCAGTAAACGGCATATAAACCAACCATAATTACAGCCATGCTCTCTGAATCATAGAGAACTTTTTTCAAGTTTTTTTGATCCTCTTCTATCTGTGCAAATAACGTTTCACCCGATGCGTTTTTCAATCGCTGTTCAGCCTCTTGAATGGATGCTTCCGCTTTCGACATGAGCCGTTTGACTACACCTGTGTCGTTTTTCCGGTAAATCTTAAGCGCATCACCCGGCAGCGACCATGACAGCCCTTCAGCCCCTAATCTAAACATCCGCTTCCCTTTCGGCAGGGTTTTGACAAGCTCCTTTCTTTTCAAAAAATTCACAAGAGCGCTATGCATGAAAGGATCATTTTTCCCCGCCGTACTGAGGACGACTTTCCGCCCTGCAAAAGATGCCAAATCGTGTGATAAATCAATAAAAAGCCTTCCGCCGGCACAAGTCAGCTCATAATCCGAGATCAACCCGAAAAACGATATTCCAAGCGGCTTTATCGGTTCTGTCATCATTTGCTGATGCCCGACAGACATATAGACGCGAAGCTTGTCATCGCTCTGTTTCGGAAGAGGAAACAATGTCGTTATAGGCCGGCTCTGGACAAAGAAAAATTCGCCATCAGCCAGACACCATTCAATATCCTGCGGAAAACTGAAATGGGCTTCGATTCTCCTTCCCAGTTTTTCAAGCCGGATGATCTGTTCATCTGTTAATGTTTGCTCTTTCCGGCAGCCCGCTTCGACTTCGCGCGCCTCAGTGCCGCCGCTTTCCAAAGAATAGACTGCCGTCTTTTTCTCGGAAATCGTTTTTTGAATGATCGCGCCTTCACGAACCTTGTAGTTGTCTGCTGAAACTGTACCAGATACAAGCGCCTCTCCCAAAGCAAAGCTTGCATCAATCGAGGTGACCTTCCGGTTGGATGTAATAGGATCTGCCGTAAACAAAATGCCGGACGCATCCGGGAACACCATCTGCTGGACGACGACCGATAATTGAACTTTGCGGTGGTCAAAACCGTTTTGAATCCGGTAGATCACGGCCCGCTCTGTAAACAGTGAAGCCCAGCATTTGCTGATATGCTTCAAGATCGCCTCTATTCCTTTTATATTTAAATACGTATCTTGCTGCCCGGCGAAAGAGGCATGAGGCAAATCTTCTGCCGTAGCGCTTGATCGGACCGCATATGCATCGCCGCCAGCATTTGAGTGAGCGCTTTTAACCGCTTCTTTGATCTCTTCGGCGATTTCGGCCCTTTCAATACCATTGCGGATCTGAAGGGCAAGATCGTTAATCTGTTTTCTGTCCTTCACTTTTAAAAGAGACAGCTGATCAATCAGTTCACTGACCTTATCGTTTTCACCGATCATCTTTTCATATGCTTTTGTTGTTATACAAAAACCGGGAGGCACTTGGATGCCGACCATTTTTGACAATTCGCCCAAGTTCAGCCCTTTTCCTCCGACAAGCGGCAAATCGGTTCGATCGATCTCATGAAAGCCCAATACATAGTGTCCCATCAGGAATCCCCCTTTTTATTCGCCTTCAATGCCGAAACGAATCATATCCAAAAACCGTTTTCGTTCTTCAAGAAGACGTCTGCTCCAGGCTGGATCAAAATCGTCCTCAGCCGTTACTTCCGCTAGAAACTTTTGTTCAAAATGCCCCATCATGACCATGATAAGTTCGAACGCCTCTTCACGATCCACTCCTTCCCTCAACGGAACTTTCGCAAAAAGCTGTTTTAGAATACGATTTCTAACGGCAAATTGCTCCACATACTTTGCAGCGATTTCTTTTTTTAATTCGGAAGGCGGTGAATAAAAGGCATCTTTCGTTAGCTTGTATACATTTGGATAATCCGCGAAAAACTCAAGCTTAGCCATGCTTATTTTTTCTTTCGCTTCAAAGAAATCATCACAAGACGCCAGGTCATCAAGGGAAAGGCGCGACTTTACCTTCTCAATACAATAATCGAGCACAGTTAAGTACAGAATTTTTTTGCTTTTAAAGTGATGAAAAATCAGCGCCTTTGAAATGCCGGCCGCTTCCGCCAGCATTCCGGTCGAAGTCTTTGCATAGCCATGCCGGGCAAAAACCTCCAAACAGGCATCGAGTATTTGCTCTTTTTCATAAAGCTGTAAAGGCATTGACCATCATTCCTTTTCGTTATTGACCAATCGGTTAGTATAAATTGCAACGATTGCTGACCATTCGGTCAATATAATAAAACAAGAAAGAGGTTTTAACAGATGAATTTATTGGTAAAATGAAGGTGGAGCTTACAAAATATGCCGGGGTGAAAAGGCAATGCTGGTGTTGATGGTAAAGTTTATTTTGCTCTTTATTTTATGTTCCATTTCGTTTTCTTTATTTAAAGCATGTGTTTACACAGCGGGTAAAAAACTGATTGACCGGACCGCGGAAGGATCGGCGCTCAACTGGACCTGCAGCGTATTCATCAAAAACGGCGTGGCCATGACGGGCGATGACTGCTTTGTCATGGCTGTTTCAGCGGCCTTGTTGGCCATTTATATATAAAAGCCTCAAACTTTCAATAAACAAACAAGGGTGACTAAGATGTGCGGCAGGTTTACGCTCTTTTCTGAATTTGATGAGATTATTGACCGTTTCGAGATTGATCAAATGACGGTTGAAGATTACAGCCCCAGTTATAACATCGCGCCTTCCCAGCGCATTCTCACCGTCATCAGCGACGGTTCCCATAACCGGTTAGGGCGGCTGCGGTGGGGATTGATTCCGCCGTGGTCAAAGGATGAGAAAATCGGTTATAAAATGATCAATGCGCGCGCTGAGACTTTGGCTGAGAAGCCGAGCTTTCGAAAGCCGCTGATCAGACAAAGGTGCCTCATTCCGGCAGACAGTTTTTATGAGTGGAAGCGGACCGATGCAAAGACAAAGCGGCCGATGAGGATCAAGCTCAAAACAAATCGACTGTTTTCATTTGCTGGGCTTTGGGAGAAGTGGCAGCCTGCAGGCGGCAAGCCCGTCTATACATGCACAATCATTACGACAACGCCCAACGATTTAATGAAAGACATTCATGACCGCATGCCCGTCATTCTTGATCGCCAGGCTGAAAAAGAATGGCTGAATCCGAAGAATCAAAACCTTGCATACTTAGAAAGCCTTTTAAAACCATATGCGTCAAAAGAGATGGAAGCGTATGAAGTCGCGCCTCTCGTCAATTCACCGCATCATAATTCTCCTGAGCTCATCAAAAAAGTCCCTTTGCAATAAAAAGGGGCTTTTGGGCGAGGCGGCCGGTCATAATGGTGAGGGCACCGCCTCCATGATTCTAAAAATATTCATTGTGTCAAAAGGTAAAATTCACTGCTGAAGCCGATGCCTTCCCAAAAACGCAGCGCCGATTGATTATCGATATCAACCGATACTTGAACGTGAGACACTTGATGCCGATCAAACCAATCCATCATACGATCTGCAACAAGCTTCCCCAGCTTATTTCTTCGATAGCCCGGGGCTATGTACACTTCATCGATGTGCCCGCTCAGACAATCGCTGACTAAATCTTTCTTAATAGAAGCCAGTCCGTATCCGACCGCTTCTTGCTTTTCATTCACGACGGCAAAAACCGCTCCGTATGCGGACTGAACATATTGTTTCAACTGCTGCTGTATCATTTGTCTATCTTGATCATCCAATGTGCAATCAGCCGTTTCCAATGCATTATCATTCCACAAATTAATCAGTTCATCAACAAACTCAGGCTTCAGAGGGGCATCAAGCTGTTGAATATGTATGGTCATGGCGTTTCTCCCTGTGCAAGACTTTTCATCAATCACATTTTAAATTAGAATAATATGCAATACAAGGATTTTACTGCTAAAGAAAGGTGATGGTGAAATGGACAGCCGTACAGCGCGGGAAAAAGAACCGCCGCTTGGCAAAGCATTCCATTATATCACGCTTGCCGGGATATTTCTTCTCATCATTCCATCCGGGTTCAATCCCGTTTATTTGAATGTGGGATTCATCCTGTTTGGACTGAACATCGGTGTGCGTTCATTCGTTCTTTTGAAGAAGAATAAAAAAGGAGAATTTATCTTTACGATCGCTGCTTGTTTATTTTTGATCGGTTACAGCGCTGTCAGGCTTTATTTCATATCATAATAAAAAAGCAGGTTTTCCCTGCTTTTTAAACCAAATCCGCCGTTTTGAGCCCCCTGCATTTTTGCAGACCGTCAGAACGCAGACAATAAGCGGCCGTCTTTTTCTTATATTGTTTAACGACGTCTATATGATCATCGTATCTGTAAACCAACAGCTTCACAGCGTTTTTCCCTCTTTTTGTTTCGATAACAAACGGTGTCCCGGCGTTTTTCGGATTTACAAAAAGCGGCTCGTCTCCCGGGTAGATGTAATACCGCTCCATAAATACGGCCTCATTAAAGTTTTGAATAAATTGACTCTTGTCAGATCCCTCTAAACGCTCTCCTCCGAACGTCACTGTAACATTCGCTTCCTCAAGCTTAACATGAACTTGAAATTTGCCGGTCAGCCACTCTACGACACCGCTCGGAAGGCAAGTGACCAATATTTTAAAAAGACTGAAGATAACCAAAAAGGTTACAAAAAGCCATGTCACTCGATCATCTCCTCTTGTCTGAATTTTAAAGATGTCCTTGATTCATCCTATCATACAGACTAAAGGATTTTATTGTACATTGTGTGAACAAGTGCAGCCCAGATGAACATTCGCCTTCAGTGATCCCCGCCCTGATGCTCTTCTTTTGGGATTTCAGAAGGAGCCTTCGGAACTTTCCGCAGCTGATGATTGACCACATCAGAGGAATAAAGTGTAACAATCATCGTTCCTCCATGCCGTTTCGCCCTGATCAAGACCGGCTGGTTATATTTATTTTGAAAGCGCAAATCAGGCCCGCCCCAGCTGACCGTCGCGTCGCGCCCCGGCGGAACATAAGGGACACGCCGGCTGTGGGAATAACGCTGGACGATTTCCAGTCCTGCCCGGTCAACCGCATTAAACAATGTTGACGAAACCTGGCAAATGCCTCCGCCAACCCCTTCAGACAATTCGCCTCTCACGATCACCGGAGCCTTCATATACCCCTTGTCCGGCGTCCTCATACCGACAACTTTGTTAAATGAAAACGTCTCATTAGGAAACACAACATGATTGTCGATCGCTTTTGCCGCGAGTGAAATGTTGTGCGTCCTGCTTTTATTCCCGGAATTAAAATACGTCACATACTGACCGATCCGCTGTGTCCGGATATGGGAAAGCAGTTCGCTGTCCACTTTCGGGTAAATGTTCAATTCAGGCACTTCTATCGTGGACGGACCATCCCCATAAAAATACGCATAAAACTGCTCTCTAACCCCCTTCCTGGAAAGGCTGTAGCCAACCTTGCCGGGAACGATCCTTCCCTGATCATTGATCACGGCGTTGACGGGATCCTTGTGTACTTTCCGCTCAAGCCTGTCAACGAACTCGGCGTATTTTTTATCATCAATCAACGGTGTCCCGGGAAGCGGCATTGTAAAATCTTCGCGGTTCACAACGGCCACTTTCTTCCCTTGCTGGGTGATCGTTAAGCTGTCAGAATGCCCCGCAGGCTGCGCTAATAATAAAAGTCCAGTCATCCAAATTTTCAGCATAAGTCGATGTACCTCCCGCTATTAGTATGAACAGGAGATGATATTTGATGTACTGGACGTATGATGCTTTCATGATGATCTATATTTTCGGATTGAAAAGGTACACTAATGGAGAGAAGCTAAAATAAGTAAAAGCATGCATTAAGCCTGTTTATTTTCATTGATTCCTTTTCTTTTTTGCCTGAATAACATTACGGTGGTTGCGATCAGAACTGTCAAAAAAATGATACCTGAGTACAGAAACCCAACTAGCTCTATGCCATTAAATTTGTACGTCAAATAACTGCCGATAAAAAAGATTGTCCCCAGCAGGGAAAATGAATTCAATCGATTCACAATTTTTTTGACCATTTTTAAAACCCCCATGGTCTTGCGATTTTAATGCCATTTGCACATTTGCCCCAATATCAGATGCAGAATTAGAGGGACATTTATTAAGGCTACTCTTACCAGAGTTCATTCTTCTAGTAATATAAAGTATATGCCCTTCTCTTTGAGAAGGGCATACAATTACTTGTTCTGTTGATTTTCTTTTAAAGTGAGATTTAAAAAGAGAAGAGCCAATAAGATGAAAGCAATGTTCACCAACCAGGACTTCCAGCTGGACGCAGGGGCAGAAATTGTACCGAGCAGATGTATAATAGATGAAAATGATAAAAGCAAAAACATTAGTTTGTTGTGCGACATCAGTTGTTTAACCTTTCTGTTAAAAGTTCAGAACCCATTATACCTTAATTAACCAAAATTCAACAAATTATCTTTCGATCAATTTACAACATCGCTTTTAAAGAATGATGTTTGATGAACAACTTAATTTCTTATTTTTTGGGGTCACTTCAAATAATGGAAAGTGCATCTACCATTCTGGCCAATAAAAAATCGGCCTCCAATCAACTGCACAACATCCGTGTGCAAAGGATCAATGTCCTCAAGCTCTCCTTCTTGGACTCGATATCACGTTCGTTTTTCTTATCTCTATCGTATGACAAAATGGAGTAGAGAAAGTCCCCCATTTTATCCCGCTTTTTGTCGGATTTTTCTCGGATTGGAACATAAAAAAAGCACTCAATCAGAGATCGAGTGCGTGATATATGCAATTATTCTTCATCGTCCCACTCTTCGTCTTCTTCCCAATTTTCTTTAGACTCCTTCAGGTCTTCCATGAAAAACTCTAGAAAATTATTTGCAACAACATCTCCGTAACCTGCGTCATTAGCCCATACAATTACAGGACACTCTCCGTCTTCCATTTTATTTGTATCGAGACAATAGGAGAACTCATCAACATACTCTATTACAACTATCCCATCGGGTAAATCATAATATTTCCTATAATCCTCAGTTTGCTCTACAACATAGGCCCCCTCAAGGTCATATCCGATTATTTCCACACCGAAAATTCCACCTGAGCCATAGTTTTTTAAAAACCATTTATAACTTTCGGGAAGAACAACATTGAGGTGATGCTCGATATAAGCTATCTTATCTTCACTCACGCCACCTGTAAAATCATCCTCTTCCGCATATTTTTCAATGAAATTTTGAACTTTAGAGTAATCCATTTTATACACCTACCAAATTTAATTTTCAAACTGTTCTGCTCTCCATTTCCAATACCTTTTTCTAAAGTTGTTATATTGTAGTCGGAGTTCTTTATCGTTCCTAAAACTCTCGCCACCTTTTTTCAGACCGTGTAGAACTTTAAAATTATTCTGATGTACTGAGGAAGGGATTTCAACCATTGGACCTGGCTCTTCTTGAATTAAATGATGGAGGTTGACTAGTGTTCCATCTTTAGCATAAGGGGCATTTCCTTTTTTCATTCGCTGAAGGTTGGTTTTCCCTTTTCGGTCCTTTTGGTTTATGTCAATATCCTTAAGTGTATAAACTCTTCGGTTAATGTCCTTGTTTTTTCCGGCTACATTTACTTCCCCTTCTATTTCTACTGCGCCAAATCTTTCTTTATTCACCCAAGGTAGATTTATATTTTTTCCTGTAAACGGTTTTCTGCTTATATCAGAGACTTTCTTCGCAAACTGAATAAGACTGTCTTTTATATGCTCCCCATTAAGTGCATGATAAGGAACTTTGCCCCCGCCTGCAAGCTGAACTTGCGGCGCAAAAGGGTTATGTATTTGAATCCCTTTTATGTTTGAAGCGACTCTTTGTAACGATTTTTTGAAAGACGAAACACTTTTTTTCACTGCTTCTTTCGATGCTTTAATCGTTTTGTTCGCTACATTCTGAGAAGCTTTAGTTGCTTTGGCAGCGACTTGCCCTACCTTCCCCGCTTTGGCAGCTTTTGCTGCTTTGTCAACGCCTTTAGAACCAACAATCGATGTCCCGACCATTCCAACGGCATAGCTAAACCATCTGGCTTGGGTGTAAGAATCACCATTGACGACATCTCGCTGATACGAGTCTTCAATTCCTTTTTTTATAATATTGAATGTGACATCAGGATGATGAAGCGTAAAGTTAATGCCCTCAATCGTTTCGTCTGCGTGAACGACCATGTCCCATAGGCCTACAGCAGTGTCAACGGCTGCATTTTTAAGTCCTTCAGCGCTTCCTTTTATTGCGTTGCCAAAATTACGAGCGCCTTCAATTTGATTGAAATACCGCTTTTGCCAAGGGGAAAGATTTTCGTATCCAATTTCCGTGGCCATCTCATAAAACTCTGAAGCCGTTGAAAAATTGTAATCATCAAGCTTCTTCTTTAGTTTAGCAATTTTATTATCCTGTTTGTTAACCTCGCTAACTTCTTTTTCAAGCTTTGATCTCTTATCAAGCTCATCCAACATGACGCCCATCGCTGTGTCTTGTCCACCACGCAAAGCATCCATTTTATCCGGCTTTAAAATCGCGCCTTTTTGATAGCCGGTAATTTCAATTTTAGGGCCTGTGTACATTTTTTCAAGCCGGCTTAAGTATCTCTGCATCGTTTCCAGGTCGTTTTCAGCGGTTTTAAGAGCGCTTGTCTGTTCGCGGTCAAAAGTGTGCAGCTTTTCAATTGTCTGATTAATCTCCTTTAAGGCTTTCTGATTCTGTTCATGAAAATCGGTATCATTCAAATCAGGCAAATCGACAATATGACTGACCTTCGCGATCGTGGCGTTGGCTTTGGACACTAGGTGTTTTGTTGTGCGGTTCGCAGCATTCAATCCTTGTTCCAGCTCGTGCTCAAGAAAGCTTTGCGAAATAAACCCGTTATGGTTAGGTTCCAGGGAATTCAGCGCGCTTTTCATTTTCTTTAGCGTAGAACTGTATTCCTCTATGAAAGTATCATAGAACTTTAGAAAAGGGGTGTGACATTCCTCGTAAAAGGCGCGGATCGCGTCGCCGCCTTTTCCTTTTAAAGCATCATCAAGTGATGTAATACCATCTACGGCTTTTTTGACTTTTGCGAATTCGTCTGACTGATGTTTTAATTGTTCCAGCGTTTGATCAATGGCTTTGTGCAACGCCTGAACATCCAGAGTTTTCATAGCATTCTCCTCTAATTTCTCCTCTAATACTAAAGTGACATACCTCGAAATATTTTACCACTTTATAGAAAAGAATTGGTGAATAAATCCTGTGAATCTTTGAAAATAAATTAAAGTAATTGGTCAAAAAAATAAAAGTACAATAAGATACAAAAAGAAAAAGTGTTTCCAATCGAGGGGCTATCAATTTGACTGGAAAGAATTCTTCACCGTCTTTTGGTGTGAAGATAAATGAGTTGTAAAGGTTTTCAAATTTGCCTGATGCCGAAATTTTAAAGGCAGAGAACAGATAAGAATTTATACACATGTCACAGAAATTGAAAAAGGATGCTTCACAGAAAGTTCAGGAGACTTTCGGAAACATCCTCAATATCGGTATTTCGTGAAGAAATGTTATTAAAATGTTATTTTTTCGATTAGGGAAGGTGACGAAATGCGGCTGAACCCTTGGTGTACCAAGGGTTTTAGCCGACAACTTACATCATGCCGCCCATGCCGCCCATTCCGCCCATGTCAGGCATTCCTGCGCCGCCTTTGTTTTCTTCAGGCTTGTCGGCAACAACTGCTTCAGTTGTCAGGAACATAGCCGCTACAGATGCTGCGTTTTGCAGAGCTGAGCGTGTTACTTTTGTAGGGTCAACGATACCTTTGTCGATCATGTTCACCCATTCGCCTGTTGCAGCGTTGTAGCCTACACCAATAGCTTCGCCTTTCAGGCGCTCAACGATGACAGATCCTTCAAGACCCGCATTGTGCGCGATTTGACGGATTGGTTCTTCAAGAGCGCGAAGAACGATGTTGATACCAGTCAGTTCGTCGCCTTCAGCTTCAAGGGCAGCTACTTTATTGTAAACATTGACAAGAGCTGTACCACCGCCGGATACGATTCCTTCTTCTACCGCAGCGCGGGTAGAGTTCAGGGCGTCTTCGATGCGAAGCTTGCGTTCTTTCAATTCTGTTTCAGTCGCAGCGCCGACTTTGATGACAGCTACGCCGCCTGCAAGCTTAGCTAGGCGCTCTTGTAATTTTTCTTTATCGAACTCAGAAGTTGTTTCTTCAACTTGAGCGCGGATTTGGTTGACGCGTGCCGCGATTTGCTCTGTATCTCCCGCACCTTCAACGATTGTTGTGTTTTCTTTTGTCACAACAACTTTAGAAGCGCGTCCCAATTGGTTGATTTGAGTTGATTTAAGGTCAAGACCTAAATCTTCTGTGATCACTTCGGCACCTGTCAGGATCGAGATGTCTTCGAGCATCGCTTTGCGGCGGTCTCCGAATCCAGGCGCTTTAACAGCCACTGCGTTGAATGTTCCGCGAAGCTTGTTGACAACCAATGTTGCAAGAGCTTCACCTTCAACGTCTTCAGCAATCAGAAGCAACGGTTTGCCTTGCTGAACAACTTGCTCAAGCACCGGCAGGATTTCTTGAATGTTTGTGATTTTTTTGTCTGTTACTAAGATGTACGGGTTCTCAAGAACCGCTTCCATCTTATCGGAATCTGTCACCATGTAAGGAGACGCATATCCGCGGTCAAACTGCATACCTTCAACCACTTCAAGCTCTGTTGTGAATCCTTTTGATTCTTCGATCGTGATGACACCGTCGTTGCCGACGCGCTCCATCGCTTCAGCGATCAGGCTTCCGACTTCTTCGTCAGCAGCGGAGATTGAAGCAACTTGTGCGATTGATTCTTTGCCTTCGATTGGTTTGGAGATTTCTTTCAGGCTTTCAACCGCTACAGCCACAGCCTGCTCGATACCTTTGCGCACGCCTACAGGGTTAGCGCCGGCAGTTACGTTTTTAAGACCTTCGCGAATCATCGCTTGAGCTAGAACTGTCGCTGTTGTTGTACCGTCACCGGCAACATCGTTTGTTTTGCTCGCAACTTCAGCAACAAGCTTTGCGCCCATGTTTTCGAACGCGTCTTCAAGCTCGATTTCTTTCGCGATGGTAACACCGTCGTTTGTGATTAATGGAGAACCGAATTTTTTCTCAAGAACGACGTTGCGTCCTTTAGGTCCCAAAGTTACCTTTACAGCATCCGCCAATGCATCTACACCGCGCAGCATTGAACGGCGGGCTTCTTCGCTAAACTTAATATCTTTTGCCATGTTATTCGAACCTCCTATATAATTGTCTCGTTTTTATTTATGACTTAGCCGATAACAGCTAAAATGTCGCTTTCACGCAAGATTAAGTAGTCAGTACCTTCATATTTCACTTCGGTACCTGCATATTTTGAGAAGATGATGCGGTCGCCTGTTTTAACTTCTAATGCAACGCGCTCTCCGCTCTCTAACACACGGCCTGAACCGGCTGCAACCACTTTACCCTCTTGTGGTTTTTCTTTTGCGGAGTCAGGAAGTACGATTCCGCTGGCAGTTTTTTCTTCAGACTCAACGAGCTCAATGACAACGCGATCACCTAATGGCTTTAACAATGAAACAACCTCCTCAATATTTTCATATGTAATTTTAGCACTCGCACTCGGTGAGTGCTAACACAATTCTTATAATAAAGAATCTCCCAGGCAATTTCAAGTGATAAGGTCAAATTTTTTTGCGCTTACATTTCTCCGCATGTCCTTATCATCCTATAATTTAAAAAGAGTGTGTTACAATAAACATAGTCTGAATTAGATTTTTAGAAAAGGAGTACATAAAGCTTGAGAAAACAATACTGGTTTATTATATTGGCATACGTTCTCATGCAATTGTCGGCCGCTGTCGGCTTGCCTCTTCTTTACTTTTTGGGAGTGGGCAAAGGACAGCCAAAGGCTGAAGCCCAGCTTACATTGACAGGCGTCTGGTCTGTCATCGCGTTTACCCTCTGTCTCGTTATCGTGCTGCTGATTTTGCGGACGGTGCCGAAGACGACGCTTCGCAACCGCCCGAAAGCATCGGTTGGAGCGTCAATCGGATGGGCGGTAGCCGGCGTTTTTCTCGCTTTGTTTTCGCAGTCAATTGCCGCTTCGATCGAAATGTACTTGTTCGGGGTCAACCCGGAATCGGAAAATACGCAGCGGATCATGGAAATCATCACCGCATTGCCGCTGATGGTGTTTGTCTCTTCTGTATTCGGACCGATTCTTGAAGAAATCATTTTCAGAAAGATCATTTTCGGTGCAATCTATGAGAAAACGAATTTTTTCATTGCCGCTTTGTTCAGTTCGGTGCTCTTCTCGGTCGTCCATTTGGATTTCAGCCATCTGCTCATTTATACAGCAATGGGATTCACATTCTCCTTTTTATATGTCAGAACCAACCGGATTATCGTCCCGATTTTCGCCCATGTCGCCATGAATACGCTCGTCGTCTTACTGCAGACATTCCGGGAGCCTATTGAAGAATATTTGAAACACGTCGAGAAAATGCAAATGATTATTGGAGGATTTCTATGATGAGAAGCCCTAAATTCTGGGGAGCGATTTATTTATTAACGGGTGTGCTGTTTACATATCTGGCGGCAACCTCGCCCGGAAGCATGTGGTCTTTTTACACGATCCTGCTGATGCTTTTCGCAGCCTATAATATCAGCATTTCCTTTAAAATGTTCGCCCTGGCCGGCAAGATGAAACGAAAAGATCAATAGCCTTTTTTGTGAAGGAAAAGAGCCATTCTGAAAAAGAATGGCTCTTATTTAGTATGGTCGTTCAAAAACGCTTGATTTTCCTCTTGAATCATTGTTTTTTGCGCCTGCCTGTAGGATATTCTTGAAATCACGATACTGATTTCATAAAGAATGAGCAATGGCACTGAGACCATTAAATGCGACAAAAGCTCAGGCGGTGTAATGAGGGCCGCGATGACGAACAACACAAAATATGCGTATTTTCTGATTTTCGCCAAAAACATCGGCGTCACGAGGCCGAGCCTTGTGATAAACATGATGACCACAGGCATCTGAAACAATAAGCCAAAAGGAAGCGTCAACTGAAGCAGAAACTGAAAATATTCGTGTATTCCGATGACCTGGTTGACATTCAGATCATCTGAGACTCTCGTCATAAAGTCCACGACAAACGGAAATAAAATAAAGTAAGAAAAGGCAATGCCGCCTAAAAAAAGAATAATCGATATCGGAATATAGCTGAGCGTCACTTTTCGTTCCTTTTCATACAGCCCCGGGCTGATGAAAGCCCACAGCTGGTATAAAACAAGCGGCGAAGTCAAGACGGCGCCGATGATGAACGCGAACTGCACGTACACAAATAAAGGATCGGTCAGCTTGAACGCGTTGAGCGTCAGCAGCTTTGCTTCATCCGTCTGCTGCAGATAGATAATCAGCGGCTTTGCCAATAAAAAGCCTGCCGCAACAAATAAAACAAAAAAGAAAAAAGTGATCACAAGCCGTCTGCGTAGTTCTGTGATATGTTCTATCAGCGACATTTCTCTTTCCTTCATAAATGTCATCCTATCCTACTGATCTTCTTTCTTTTTATCGGAATCGTCGTCAGCCAAACCTTTTGTCGCATTCTTAAACTCCCTCAGCGTGTTTCCCGCCGCTCTTCCCAGCTCGGGAAGTTTTTTCGGGCCGAATATCAAAAGCGCCACCACGACAATTAAAATAAAGCTTCCAGGACCGATTGGCATAAAGCCTGCCCCCTTTCCTTTATTTTTCGTTTTCCGTTTTACTTTTCCTGCATTGAATAATGTTTCATGAAATACACCAGCGACTGAAGTTCAACCGCCAAATCTATATGATGAATGCGAATGTGTTCCGGCACATTCAAGCGGGCCGGCGTGAAATTAAGAATGCCTTTAATGCCAAGCTCCACCAGCCTGTCTGTAATCGACTGTGCGGCTTGAGCCGGTACCGTCAAAATGGCGACGGGGATATCATCCGTCATATGCTCTTCAAGTCTATTCAGATCATAGACGGGAACACCGCCGACCTCGGTTCCGATTTTTTCCTCATTGATGTCAAACGCCATGGCGATTTTTGTATTATTATTTTTGATAAAATTGTAATGGAGAAAGGCTGTCCCCAAATTCCCCACGCCAATGAGCGTTACGTTCGTCATTTCATCCTGATCAAGCGTCTTTCTGAAAAAGGACAGCAAATAATTGACATTGTAGCCGTATCCTTTTTTTCCGAGCGCGCCGAAGTACGAGAAGTCCCTGCGGATGGTCGCAGAATCGACTTTGACGGCATCGCTCAGCTCAGCGGAAGATACACGCTGTTTTCCGGATGCATGAAGGTTTTTTAAAAAACGATAATATAATGGCAACCGTTTCGCTGTCGCTTGCGGAATTTTTGAATGATCCATGTTCATAAACTAATCCTCCATGCCTACATCAGCTTTTTCCCTTTTATAGTCACCGTTTTTCCCACCTGTCTTTTCGAGAAGAAAGGTCGGTCCTATCACCATTCCCTTATCCGCCGCTTTGCACATGTCATATACGGTCAGCGCACATACGGAGGCCGAAGTTAACGCTTCCATTTCCACACCTGTGCTCCCTTTGGTCTTCACTTTAGATTGAATATGCAGGATGCTCTTCTGTTCTTTCTCCTCCCAGCGAAAGGCGATGTCGACTCCTTTCAGAGCGATCGGATGGCACATCGGGATGATGGCGGATGTCTGTTTTGCGGCCATGATTCCGGCCACTTGCGCCACCGCCAATACATCGCCCTTTCCGATTTCCCGGTTTTTGATTTTTTCATGTACTGTTCGATTCATAGACACGCTTGAAACAGCCGCAGCTGTGCGTACTGAAGCTTCCTTTTCGCTTATATCAACCATCTTGGCTCTGCCTTGTTCATTAAAATGTGTAAACTCATTCATGTTCTGAACTCTCCTTATAACGATCATACACTATTTTTTTCATTCTGTCTTTTTCTTTGGCTAAAATCTTCCAGACTTCACTTAATTGTTTGCTGACTGCGCAGTGATAGGCTACACTTAAAATAGCAGACAAGAGGTGAAAGATCATGATGATTTTACAAGTGAACCAACTTTCAAAATCGTTTGGAGCCGATACGATTTTAACGAATATAAAACTCGAAGTCAGATCTCGGGACCGGATTGCGATCGTCGGACGCAACGGCGCCGGAAAATCGACTCTTCTAAAGATTATCGCAGGAAAACTTTCATATGAAAAGGGGGACATCATCAAGCCGAAAGATTTGACGATGGGCTACCTTGACCAGCATTCCGGCCTCGATTCCAAGCTGACGCTCAAAGAGGAATTGCTGTCGGTATTTGATTTTCTAAAAAAAATGGAAAAAGAAATGCGCGCGATCGAGGAAAAGATGGCGCAGGCCGGACCGGACATGCTTGAATCATTGATGAAGACGTATGACAGGCTTCAGCAGGAGTTCAAGGACAAAGGCGGCTACCAATATGAGGCAGAGGTCAGATCCGTCATGCACGGGCTCGGCTTTGCGGGATTTGACGACTCCGTCCGCGTCCAGGACTTAAGCGGAGGTCAAAAAACAAGGCTTGCCCTCGGAAAAATGCTTTTGACAAAACCCGACCTCCTCATTTTGGACGAACCGACAAACCACTTGGATATCGATACCCTGACATGGCTTGAACAATATTTGCAAAATTACAGCGGAGCGATTTTAATCGTTTCCCATGACAGGTACTTTCTTGACAAAGTGGTTACCCAAGTTTACGAGATCAGCCGGTCCCAAAGCAAAAAATATACCGGGAACTACAGCTCTTATCTCCAATTAAAAGCCGAACAGCTGGAAAAGGAAACAAAGCTTTATGAAAAGCAGCAGGACGAAATCGCCAAGCTGCAGGAGTTCGTCGACCGGAATCTGGCCAGAGCTTCGACGACGAAACGGGCGCAGAGCAGACGAAAGCAGCTTGAACGGATGGAGATCATGGATAAACCGCTCGGAGATGAAAAGTCGGCGTCTTTCCGCTTTGAAATTACAAGGCAAAGCGGAAACGATGTACTGCGGGTGGAAGACTTGACAGTAAGCTATCAGGAGCAGCCCCCGCTGCTCCGTTCATTGAACTTTCGCATTACCCGCGGGGAAAGCGTTGCACTGGTCGGACCGAACGGAATCGGCAAGTCAACCCTTTTAAAAGCATTGATTCAAAAGCTGCAGCCGGTATCGGGAACAATCGCGACAGGCTCCCATGTCTCAATCGGCTACTATGACCAGGAACAGGCTGAATTGACGTCGTCAAAACGCGTGCTTGACGAGCTTTGGGACGATTATCCGGAAATGAATGAAAAGGATATCCGGACCTGCCTCGGCAACTTCCTGTTTTCGGGAGAAGACGTATTAAAACCTGTACACGCGTTAAGCGGCGGCGAAAAAGCAAGGCTTGCCCTCGCCAAGCTGATGCTCCAAAAAGCGAACTTCCTTATTCTTGATGAGCCGACAAACCATCTCGACCTGGACAGCAAGGAAGTCTTGGAGAACGCTTTGATCGATTACCCGGGAACGATATTATTTGTGTCCCATGACCGCTATTTTATCAACCGGATCGCGACAAAAGTACTGGAGCTTTCCCGCGACAAAGCAGAAGAATATTTAGGCGACTACGATTATTACACAGAAAAAAAAGCGCAGCAGCTTGAACTGAAAGAACTAGAAAAACAGACGGAAGAGCATCAGAAAAACGCTTCCGAAAAACCTGGCGCAAAAAAGAGCTATGAGGAAGAAAAAGAGCTGAAAAGAAAAGAACGCCAGCGGCAGCGAAGGATTGAAGAAATCGAAACAAGAATTACGGACATTGAAGAACAGATCGAAAAAAATGAGGAGCTCCTGTGTGACCCCGCCGTCTTCCAAGACCATGAGAAGGTCCAGGAAATCCACTCTGAAAATGAACGGCTGAATGAGGAGCTTGAACAACTGTTAACAGAATGGGAAACACTCTCTACAAATGAATAAAGGATGAACCGCTCCAAGCCGGAGCGGTTTTTTTGTCCACAATTAAAATCCTTTATTTAAAAGAAAGAAAGCGATTTACCCACAATATCCACAAAAAACATAATATTTATACACATTATTAACAGGTAAAAAAGGTCTGTAAATTAAGGTTTTTAACATTATACACAAGACTGTGGATATATGTTAATAACCTGTTAATAACTATTCCCGGGCAAAAAAACCTCACAGAGCGTGAGGTTTTAATAAGACGTCAGATCTAAGCCAGGCTGACCGTTCATATCATATTTTCCTCTGATTCCTTTTTCAAAAGCAACCGTACCTGCGGCGGCAATCATCGCGGCATTGTCCGTACACAGCGAAAGCGGCGGGATCAAAAGCTCAATCTCCGGATGGCTGCTGAACGTTTTTTCGAGCGCCGCTCTCAGCCCTTTGTTTGCAGCAACTCCTCCGGCAAGCAGCACCTGTTTGACGCCATAAACTTTCGCAGCGCGTTCCGTTTTTGTGACGAGGACATCAATGACGCTTTCCTGAAAGCTGGCTGACAAATCTTCCGGAGCTATCGTTTCACCTTTTTGTGAAGCGTTGTGAAGCGTGTTGATGACTGCAGATTTCAATCCGCTGAAGCTGAAATGATAAGAGCCTTCTTCAAGCCATGCGCGCGGTAGCGGCACATTTGCCTCGCCTTTTTGCGCAAGTTTGTCAATGTGAGGTCCTCCCGGATAAGGAAGCCCCATCGTTCTCGCCACTTTGTCATAGGCTTCGCCTGCCGCATCGTCGAGCGTCTCTCCGATGACTTCAAATGAGCCGTGCTCTTTCATATACACGAGTTCGGTGTGGCCGCCTGAGACGACAAGGGCAATCGCCGGAAATTGAATGTCCTGAACAAGTCTGTTGGCATAGATGTGACCGGCAATGTGATGGACGCCTACGAGCGGTATGCCCCGGGTAAAACTGAGCGCTTTCGCGGCATTCACGCCGATCAATAAAGCGCCGACAAGCCCCGGTCCTTCCGTTACTGCGATGGCATCAATGTCATCAAATGTCATGTCCGCTTGTGCAAAGGCTTCCTCAAGCACGATCGTCATCTGTTCCACGTGATGCCTTGATGCGATCTCGGGAACAACGCCGCCAAACCGTTTATGACTCTCGATTTGCGACGCTACGACATTTGAAATGATATCCGTTCCGTTTTTGACAATCGCGGCGGCCGTCTCATCACAGCTTGTTTCGATTCCTAATACATACAGATCTTTTTTATGATTCATTTAGTCTCACCCACATTAATAATGCATCTTCCCCATTATCGGTATAATAATTTTTACGAATTCCTCCCGGCTCAAAGCCGAGCTTTTTGTATAAGCTTTGTGCAATATGATTCGATACCCTTACCTCTAAAGAAAGCTGAGCCGCCTTTTTCATCCGGCAAAGCTTCATCGCGGCTTTCAAAAGAGCTTCTCCTAAACGGCGGCCCCGATATGCAGGTGAAACGGCAATGTTGGTGATCTGGGCATCATCCATGACGATCCAAATCCCGCAGTAGCCGACAACTTGCTCCTCAACTTCGAGAACGAGGTAATGAGCATACATATTGTGAAAAAGCTCATGATGAAAAGATTCTTTTTTCCACGGAGAAGAAAAAGAGCTTTTTTCAATTTCAAAAACCTGGTCCAAATCTTTTGGATTCATATCGCGTATGACCATTTGCGTGTTCATGGCTTCACCCGTTTACTTTTGTTTTTCAAGCCAGACGGCCTCGGCTTCGGCCAGACGAATATAGTTTGGAACAACGCTGTGCACAGGCTCGGCCTCTTTAAGTTCTCCGATTAAAGCCAATTCTGAAGGTCGTGGAAGCTGCAGGGCAGGGCCAGAAATGACCGCTTGTTCACCGAGAATCTGTTCGATCATCTCCTGATGAATCTCTGTGTCACTTCCTATGAAAAGGACTTGCTGATCCATGGCTTTCAGCTTTTTAAGCCAATCCTCAAGCATAATGTTTTGGTCCTCTTCCAAGCCATGCAGTTTGCCGTCCCTATACTGGTATAGTCCCGTATAAACCTGACCGCGTCTGGCATCAAACAACGGACAAATCAAGCCTTGGAAAAAACGGCCGTTTGCCGCCAGCACTTCAAGGCTTGAAACGGTTTTAATCGGAATATTTAATGACCATGCAAGCGTTTTGGCAATCGTAACACCGATCCGCACGCCTGTATATGAACCCGGACCTTTGGCAACTGCAATTTGGGTCAGGTCATTCGGCTCTAAACCGCACTCTTTAAGGAGTTCGTCGATCGCCGGCATAGCTCTGACTGAATGGTTTTTCTTTAAGTGGGATATATGCTCGGCTATCACTTTTCCGTCTTTAACTAATGCCACGCCGAGCGTTAAATTGGATGTATCAATCGCAAGTATCGTCATGTTTGCTGATCTCCTCGCAAAGATTTTCGTAGCGGCTGCCTTTAGGGGTAAAGGTCAGCTTTCGTTCATCATCGCCAAGCCGCTTAATGACCACCTCTAGGCGCTCTTTCGGAAGCTGCTCCTCAATCAAATGCGCCCATTCCACAAGGCAGACGCCGTCTCCCTCAAAATATTCATCTAATCCGAGATCTTCCGTTTCATCTTCCATTCTGTAAACATCCATATGAAACAGCGGAAGAGAGCCGTCCCGGTATTCTTTGATAATGGTAAAAGTCGGGCTGCTGACAACCCGCTTGATTCCGAGCCCTTCGGCAAATCCTTTTGTAAAAGTCGTTTTGCCTGCTCCAAGGTCGCCCTCCAATGTGATGACATCACCGGGCAGAACATACTTTGCTGCCAGTCTGGCAATGTTTTTTGTCTCTTCAGGCTCTGTCGTTTTCCACTCTAACGTTTTCACTTTACTTGTCACCTGTCTTATTTAAAATGGTTATATCCTTTTTTTTCGAGAAGAACGCGGTCCTGTCCATTATGATAAAACACGTCCGCCTGCCCTTGTTGTGTGACGCGGCCGATTTGATAAACCGGCACATGACGTTCAGAGCATTCCTGACTAAAACGTTCCCATTGATCATTAGAAATCGTACCGACGAGTTCAAAATCCTCGCCGCCGAAAAGGACCCACTCTTCCCATTTTGTGTTCAGTGTATGTAAATCCGAATGGACCGGAATCATCTCTTTATATATGTCAATGGAAACACGGCTCGCTTCGGCAATTTCATTTAATTCGCTGGCAAGCCCGTCGCTGATATCATTAAGTGCCACATGATGATAGCCTGAACAGAGCAAACCTGCCTCAACCCTCGGCAAAGGCCTCTTGTGCCGCTCTATAAAATATTGAGACTGCTTCTCGTCTTTCATCTCTGCTTGGCCCAATATAAAAGCCAGACCGGCAGCAGATGAGCCAAGTTCTCCCGTCACAAAAACGACATCCCCGGGTTCGGCATGGCTTCTTAAACAAGTTCTGCCCTTTTCAATCTCGCCGATTACTGTTACGGTCAAAACGAGCGGCCCGTTGGCAGATACGGTGTCACCGCCGATTAAGTCCATTTGATATAGTGTCGCCAGTTTATTCATTTCTTCATACATGGCTTCAATATCCACCGCGTGCCAGCCGGAAGGAACAGCAATGGACACAAGATAATACTTGGGGCTGCCTCCCATCGCGGCAATATCACTAATATTCACAGCCAATGCTTTATATCCGATATCGGCAGGCGATGAATGGGATGATAAAAAATGAATACCGTCGACCATCGTATCGACCGCAACAATCTCCTGATAACCGTTCTTTGTATGATAAACAGCGGCATCGTCCCCAATACCGATCTCTATTTCTCGGTGAAAAAGCGAACGGGGCGTAATCCTTTGAATCAATTCAAATTCGTCCATAAGATCATTTGCTCCTTTGCTGTTGCAACCAATCAAAACACTATCATTAGTTTATCGAATTCTCACCAATTATCCAAGAAATAAAGAAACTCGGCAAACATTGTGAAAAACGCCGATGAAGCCAAGTTTTCAGCATAGACCTGAAAGAAGACATAAAAAAAAACGAAAACCTCAAAGATTTCGTTTGTGTACAACATGGCGGTCCGGACGGGACTCGAACCCGCGACCTCCTGCGTGACAGGCAGGCATTCTAACCAACTGAACTACCGGACCACTTTTTATTTATTTTCTTTGTATGGAAATTAGATTTGGTTGCGGGGGCAGGATTTGAACCTGCGACCTTCGGGTTATGAGCCCGACGAGCTACCGAACTGCTCCACCCCGCGATAATATAAACAGCTTGGCGGCGTCCTACTCTCACAGGGGGAATCCCCCAACTACCATCGGCGCTGAAGAGCTTAACTTCCGTGTTCGGCATGGGAACGGGTGTGACCTCTTCGCTATCGCCACCAAACTATTTGCCTTCAGGACGAAGGTACTGGGCGTTCCTCACAGGATGTGAGGGCCTTTAGCCGAGTTTCCTTGCCTTTGGCTTTCTGAGAGCATTCTCTCAAAACTAGATAACGGTCAGACATTCACAAATATTTAGGTTAAGTCCTCGATCGATTAGTATCTGTCAGCTCCATGTGTCGCCACACTTCCACCTCAGACCTATCAACCTGATCATCTTTCAGGGATCTTACTTCCTTGCGGAATGGGAAATCTCATC
>NZ_BORF01000018.1:0-81194 GCF_018333035.1 Bacillus sp. J41TS8 | reverse complement strand
AGTTTGGTGGCGATAGCGAAGAGGTCACACCCGTTCCCATGCCGAACACGGAAGTTAAGCTCTTCAGCGCCGATGGTAGTTGGGGGCTTCCCCCTGTGAGAGTAGGACGCCGCCAAGCACTTAAAAAAGACCAGCTTATATAAGCTGGTCTTTTTTCTTGTTCCCTAAGGTTTTATGATAGCCAAAAGTGGAAATAATAAAGGACGAAGAGCAATTAGTTGAAAAAAAAACGAAAACCACTTATAGTAAAGTTAAAGTCAAATATAGTCAAAGTCAAGTGAAGGAGGGGGCTGAGTGGGGAAAAATATTTCTGACATAATCGAACAGTATTTGAAACAAATATTAGAACAGAACGGGAAAGAAATATTAGAGATTAAACGGAGCGAAATAGCCGATAAATTTCAGTGTGTTCCTTCTCAGATCAATTACGTGATCAATACGCGTTTTACGAGTGAGCGCGGATACATCGTCGAAAGCAAAAGAGGCGGCGGCGGTTATATCCGAATTATTAAAATTAAAATGAACGATAAAATTGATTTGATTGACAACATTATGAATCATATCTATACAAGGCTCTCCCAGGCTGCTTCAGACGATATCATTTTAAGGCTTTTAGAAAATGGTGTCATTACAAAAAGTGAAGCAAAATTGATGGTGAGTGTCATGGATCGTTCTGTATTATATATTGATTTGCCTGAACGAGACGAATTAAGAGCAAGAATGATGAAAGCCATGCTTACGTCACTTAAATTTAAGTAAAGCGGGTGAGAAGCGTGATATGTCAAGAGTGTAAAGAAAGACCAGCAACTTTTCACTTTACGAAAGTCATTAATGGCGAAAAAAAAGAAATGCATATCTGTGAACAATGTGCGAAAGAAAACAGTGAGTCATATTCTATGAATGAAAGTGGCGGATTTTCCATCCATAATTTATTATCCGGACTGCTGAATTTTGACTCGTCTTTTACTAACAGCAGCGAGGCTCAGCTTTTTCAACAGCCGGACCAGGTTCTGAGATGCAAAAAATGCAATATGACATTCCCGGAATTTCGAAAAACAGGCCGATTTGGATGTTCGGAATGTTATAAAACCTTCCATTCCTATATCACTCCGGTTTTAAGAAAAGTTCACAGCGGGAACACGGTCCATGCCGGTAAAATACCAAAGCGGATCGGCGGTAACCTGCATGTAAGAAGACAAATTGAAGCATTGAAAAAAGAGCTGAAAGAATTAATTCAGCAGGAGGAATTTGAAAAAGCAGCCAACATTAGAGACCAGATCAGGTCGCTTGAACAAAACCTGAATGCAAACAAGGAGGAGGAGGACTGATGTCACTGCAGCATTTTATTCAGAATGCTTTAAGCAATTGGATGCGGCAGGAAGGCCCTGAAAGTGACATCGTGCTTAGCAGCCGGATCCGTCTTGCTCGCAACTTGGATAAAGTTCGTTTTCCAACGCTTTTTTCAAACGAAGAGGCTTCAGCGATTATTACATTGTTTGAAGAACAATTCACAGGCTATGAAGTGCCAGGTATTGGGAAATTCGAGCTTGTGAAAATGGATCAGGTGCAGCCTTTGGAAAAAAGGGTTCTTGTAGAAAAACATCTGATCAGTCCGCATTTGACGGAAGCTTCCTTTGGCGCATGCCTTCTTTCTGAAAATGAAGAAGTGAGTATTATGCTGAATGAGGAAGATCATATTCGCATTCAATGTCTGTTCCCGGGATTTCAGCTTTCAGAAGCATTAAAAGCAGCAAATCAGGTGGACGATTGGATTGAAGAACGGATTGACTATGCTTTTTCAGAACAAAGAGGCTACTTGACCAGCTGTCCTACAAATGTCGGAACCGGGCTTAGAGCTTCTGTCATGATGCACCTTCCTGCTTTAGTGTTAACTAGACAAATAAACAGAATTATTCCGGCAATTAATCAATTGGGGCTTGTTGTTAGAGGAATTTACGGTGAAGGCAGCGAAGCATTAGGGAATATCTTTCAAATTTCCAACCAAATTACCCTCGGTAAATCGGAACACGACATTGTCGAAGATCTGAACAGCGTCGTTGCTCAGTTGATCGAACAAGAGCGTTCAGCAAGAAAGGCGCTTTATCAGACTTCGCAAATCGAGCTTGAAGACCGCGTCTACAGATCTTACGGCGTACTGTCCAATTGCCGGATGATCGAATCGAAAGAAACAGCAAGATGTCTTTCAGACGTTCGTCTTGGAATTGACCTGGGGATAATAAAAGGTCTTTCCAGCAATATACTTAATGAGCTGATGATCCTCACGCAGCCTGGATTTCTCCAGCAATATTCAGGAGGAGTCTTAAGGCCAAACGAGAGGGACATCAGGCGGGCTGCTCTTATCAGGGAGCGTCTGAAATTAGAAAACAACGGCAATAGACAGGAGGATGAAACGATATGATGTTTGGAAGATTCACAGAAAGAGCACAAAAAGTATTGGCGCTTGCTCAAGAAGAAGCTCTGCGTCTGGGCCATAATAACATTGGAACAGAACATATTCTCCTCGGCCTTGTCCGCGAGGGAGAAGGGATTGCTGCAAAGGCGCTGCAGGCATTGGGACTCAGCCCTGACAAGATTCAAAAAGAAGTTGAAAGCCTCATTGGCCGAGGGCAAGAGATGTCACAATCGATCCATTACACACCGAGAGCCAAAAAAGTGACTGAACTGGCGATGGATGAAGCAAGAAAGCTTGGTCACTCCTACGTTGGAACTGAACACATCCTCCTCGGCTTAATCCGAGAAGGGGAAGGTGTTGCGGCAAGGGTGCTGAATAATTTAGGCGTCAGCTTAAACAAAGCGAGACAGCAAGTATTGCAGCTGTTGGGCAGCAATGAGAGTGGTGGCGCTGCTTCAGGCGCCAACAGCAATGCCAACACACCAACCTTAGACAGTCTTGCCAGGGATCTCACGGCGATTGCAAAAGAAGACAGCCTTGACCCCGTAATCGGCAGAAGCAAAGAAATTCAGCGCGTAATTGAAGTGCTGAGCCGCAGAACGAAAAACAACCCTGTGTTAATCGGGGAGCCCGGTGTCGGTAAGACAGCGATTGCCGAAGGCCTCGCCCAGCAGATCATCAATAACGAAGTACCGGAGATTCTCCGCGATAAGCGAGTTATGACGCTTGATATGGGAACGGTTGTTGCTGGTACGAAATACCGCGGTGAATTTGAAGACCGCCTGAAAAAAGTGATGGACGAAATTCGTCAAGCGGGAAATATCATCCTCTTTATCGATGAGCTGCATACTCTCATCGGAGCCGGGGGAGCGGAAGGGGCCATCGATGCCTCCAATATCCTTAAACCGTCGCTGGCGCGCGGAGAGCTGCAATGCATCGGAGCGACAACCCTTGATGAATACCGCAAATACATTGAAAAAGATGCTGCACTCGAACGGCGTTTTCAGCCGATTCAGGTTGACCAGCCGTCTCCTGAAGAGAGCATTCAAATATTGAGAGGTCTCAGAGACCGCTATGAAGCCCACCACCGCGTATCGATTACGGATGAAGCGATCGAAGCGGCTGTGAAGCTGTCAGACCGGTATATTTCGGACCGTTTTCTGCCTGACAAGGCGATCGACTTAATCGATGAAGCCGGTTCAAAGGTTCGCCTGCGTTCATTTACAACGCCTCCGAACTTAAAAGAGCTTGAACAAAAGCTTGATGAGGTAAGGAAAGAAAAAGATGCCGCTGTCCAAAGCCAGGAATTCGAAAAAGCAGCGTCATTACGGGATACGGAGCAGCGCCTGCGCGAACAGGTCGAAGAAACCAAAAAAACCTGGAAAGAAAAGCAGGGACAGGAAAATTCCGAAGTGACCGTCGACGATATTGCAATGGTTGTTTCAAGCTGGACCGGAGTGCCGGTTTCGAAAATTGCGCAGACTGAAACAGACAAATTACTGAACATGGAGAGCATTCTTCATTCCCGCGTTATCGGCCAAGATGAGGCTGTCGTTGCGGTTGCCAAAGCAGTCAGACGCGCACGTGCCGGCTTAAAAGATCCAAAACGTCCTATCGGTTCGTTTATTTTCCTCGGCCCTACAGGCGTAGGAAAAACGGAGCTTGCCCGTGCACTTGCCGAGTCCATTTTCGGCGATGAAGAAGCCATGATTCGCATCGATATGTCCGAGTATATGGAAAAACATTCAACATCAAGACTCGTCGGTTCCCCTCCGGGATATGTCGGCTATGATGAAGGCGGACAGCTCACTGAAAAAGTGAGAAGAAAACCGTATTCCGTCGTCTTGCTTGACGAAATCGAAAAAGCGCACCCTGATGTCTTCAATATTTTGCTGCAAGTGCTTGAAGACGGTCGCCTGACTGATTCAAAAGGGCGCACGGTCGACTTTAGAAATACGATTTTGATCATGACATCAAACGTCGGTGCGAGCGAACTGAGAAGAAATAAATACGTCGGGTTTAATGTGCAGGATGAAACCCAGAATTATAAAGATATGAAAGACAAAGTCATGGGCGAATTAAAACGCGCCTTCAGACCTGAATTTATCAACCGGATTGATGAGATTATCGTCTTCCACTCTTTGGAGAAAAAACATTTGAAAGATATTGTATCCCTCATGTCAGAACAATTAACTAAGCGTCTGAAAGAACAGGATCTGTCAATTGAGCTGACTGAAGCGGCTAAAGAAAAAATTGCCGATGAAGGCGTGGATCTCGAATACGGGGCGCGCCCTCTCAGAAGAGCAATCCAAAAACACGTGGAGGACCGGCTGTCTGAAGAGCTCCTGAAAGGCCATATTGAAAAAGGCCAGCATATTGTTTTGGATGTAGAAGGCGGAGAATTTGTCGTAAAAACCGAAGCTAAAACGAACTAATATAGAGACAAAAGAAAGAGGCATACGATGTTCATCAGTATGCCTCACTTTCTTATAAAGGGAGCGTTTTGAAAAATCAATGGCTAAAACAAAGACTAAATTCATTTGTCACTCATGCGGTTACGAATCCGCCAAGTGGATGGGGAAGTGCCCCGGATGCGGCACATGGAATACCATGGTGGAAGAAACGATAAAAAAACCCGCCGCCAACAGAAGAACCGCTTTTTCACATTCCGTTCAAACGGTGCAAAAGCCTTCACCTCTCACTTCAATCGAAACAACAGAAGAGCCGCGAATTAAAACGAAACTGGGCGAATTCAACCGCGTCTTGGGAAACGGTATTGTCAAAGGTTCACTCGTTTTAATCGGAGGCGATCCCGGCATCGGGAAATCAACCTTGCTGCTTCAAGTATCTGCCCAGCTCGCTGATTCAAAAGAAAATGTCCTGTACATCTCAGGTGAAGAATCGGTCAAGCAGACAAAGCTGAGAGCAGACCGTCTAGGCATCAACAGTCCCACTCTTCACGTTTTATCTGAAACCGATATGGAGTATATTACGTCTTCTATAGAAGAGATGAATCCATCATTCGTGGTGGTTGATTCGATTCAAACCGTTTACCAAAGTGATATTACATCTGCTCCAGGCAGCGTGTCCCAGGTCAGGGAATGCACCGCTGAGCTGATGAGAATTGCAAAAACAAAAGGGATTCCGATATTTATCGTCGGGCATGTCACAAAAGAAGGTTCGATTGCCGGACCGAGACTTCTGGAACATATGGTCGACACCGTCCTTTATTTTGAAGGTGAGCGGCATCATACATTTCGGATTTTAAGAGCCGTCAAAAACCGGTTTGGATCAACGAATGAAATGGGAATCTTTGAAATGAGGGAAGAGGGCCTGACAGAAGTGCTGAATCCGTCGGAGATCTTTCTCGAAGAGCGCTCGGCTGGAGCAGCCGGCTCGAGTGTCGTGGCTTCAATGGAAGGCACGAGGCCGGTCTTAGTAGAGATTCAGGCGCTGATTTCCCCGACGAGTTTTGGAAATCCGCGCAGGATGGCAACCGGAATTGATCATAACCGCGTCTCATTGCTGATGGCGGTTTTAGAAAAAAGGGTGGGGCTGCTGCTGCAAAATCAAGACGCCTATTTAAAAGTCGCCGGCGGCGTCAAGCTGGACGAGCCGGCGATCGACCTCGCCGTTGCGGTGAGCATCGCCTCAAGCTTCAGAGACACCCCGCCTCATCCGACGGATTGTTTTATCGGCGAAGTCGGCTTGACAGGGGAAGTCCGCAGAGTATCAAGGATAGAACAGAGGGTGCAGGAAGCGGCGAAGCTTGGTTTTAAAAGAATGATTATTCCTTCTGCAAATGTGGAAGGATGGACAAAGCCGAAAGGAATTGAAGTCGTCGGTGTTGAAAATGTAGCTGAGGCCCTTCGAGCTTCATTAGGAGGATCATAATATATGGAAAAAGACAAAAAAGGAGCGAAACAGGATCTTTCAGAAATATTGCAGTTTGTCGCCCCCGGCACACCTCTTCGCGAGGGAATCGAAAACGTCCTTCGGGCCAAAACAGGCGGATTAATCGTGGTCGGCTTCAATGATAAAGTGAAAGAAGTGGTTGACGGAGGGTTCCACATTAATTCTTCTTTCTCTCCGGCTCATCTGTACGAGCTGGCTAAAATGGACGGGGCGATTATTCTCAGCGATTCAGGGCAGAAAATTTTATATGCCAATACGCAGCTTATGCCTGAGGCGACGATACCATCCTCTGAGACGGGCATGAGGCACAGAACGGCCGAGCGTGTGGCCAAGCAGACCGGCTGTCTGATCATTGCGATTTCTGAAAGGCGGAATGTGATTACGCTCTATCAGGAAAATATGAAATATATACTCAAAGATATCGGCTTTATCTTAACAAAAGCCAATCAGGCGATTCAGACACTCGAAAAATACAAACTCATTTTGGACCATGCGATTTCCAATTTGAATGCGCTGGAGTTTGAAGAGCTTGTGACATTTGGGGATGTCATCTCTGTTCTGCATCGATATGAAATGGTGCTCAGAATCAAAAATGAAATTAATATGTATATTAAAGAGCTTGGAACAGAAGGCCATCTCATCAGGCTCCAGGTTAGTGAACTGATCACTGATATGGAGCAGGAAGCGGCGCTGTTCGTTAAAGATTATGTGAAAGAAAAAATCAAAGACCCGTTTGTCCTGCTGAAGCAGCTACAGGATATGTCGAGTTTCGAATTGCTGGATGACTCGATTCTCCTTAAGCTTTTAGGCTATTCTGCAACTACGAATATGGAGGAATACGTTTTCCCGAGAGGCTACAGGCTCCTTCACAAAATCCCCCGTCTCCCGATGCCGATCGTAGAAAATGTTGTCGAAGCATTCGGCCATTTAAAGCTTATTATCGAAGCGGATGTAAAAGAATTGGATGAAGTGGAAGGAATTGGGGCGGTCCGTGCCCAAAAGATAAAGAAAGGGTTAAAGAGACTTCAGGAGAAACATTATACTGACAGGCAGCTGTGAGAAAAATTTCTAAAAGTGATTAAAATTTGCAATTTATGGGTATATTATTCTTACTTTTTGTTTTCCCTTTTTCCGGTTGAAACAGCTGCATTCATAAAAATTAAAACGATTATTTTAAAGGAGGTGAAGGTATGTTGAAACGAATAGTTCAAGCGTTCTTTGCGATTTTGGGAGGCGTTATCGGTATTTTTCTCATACCGGAATTGTTTGTGCTGTTAAATATACAGGACATACCTTTAGTAACAAACCCGTATGCGTCCGCTTGTTTAGGAGCTATCATCTTTTTTCTTCTGGGCATCTGGTGTGCGGATCATGTCATCAACTGGGTGAAACAAATTGAGGATTCCTTGATCAAAGCACCTGTCTCAGATTTATTGTTCGGCTCTTTGGGATTAATCTTCGGACTTATGCTCGCTTATCTTATCGTCAATGTCATTCCGTTAAAAGACATCCCTTATCAGTTGATCAGCACGGTCATTCCGATTGTGTTGGCCGCATTTCTCGGCTATCTCGGATTCCGTGTAGGTTTCAAGAAGAAGGATGAAATGCTGACACTTTTCACATCGAGAAAGAAAAAAGGTTCTGCTGAGGAAGAGCGTCCCGAAGAAGACAAAAAGCTGAAAATTTTAGACACAAGTGTTATTATAGATGGGAGAATTGCTGATATTTGTCAGACCGGATTTCTTGAAGGCGTCATTGTGATTCCTCAGTTTGTGCTTGAGGAGCTGCAGCATATCGCCGACTCTTCAGACGTCCTCAAACGAAACAGAGGACGGAGAGGACTGGATATTTTAAATCGGATCCAGAAAGAGCTCGATATCAAAGTTGAAATTTATGAAGGCGATTTTGAAGATATTCAAGAGGTCGACAGCAAGCTTGTCAAACTGGCGAAATTGACCTCAGGCGTTGTCGTTACCAACGATTTCAATTTGAACAAAGTATGCGAGCTCCAAAAGGTTGCCGTATTGAACATCAACGACCTTGCCAACGCCGTCAAACCTGTCGTGCTTCCGGGAGAAGAAATGAAGGTGCAGGTCATCAAAGACGGGAAAGAACATAATCAGGGCGTGGCTTATCTGGACGACGGCACGATGATTGTCGTGGAAGAAGGGCGGAATTATATCGGCAAACATATCGACGTGCTCGTGACCAGCGTGCTGCAGACAGCGGCTGGCAGAATGATATTCGCCAAGCCAAAACTGCTGGAAAAGGCGCTTTGAAAAAGGGAGAAATAAAATGAATTACGAAGTCGTCATTCCTGCCGCCGGACAAGGTAAACGAATGAATGCCGGGAAAAACAAACTGTTTATCGAGGCGAAAGGAATACCTGTGATTATTCATACATTAAAGGTGTTTGAAAACCATGATGCCTGCAAAAGGATCATTCTTGTCATCAATGAACAGGAATTCGGTGAATTCAGCACCCTTTTAAAAACCTATCATTTTACAACTCCGATCGAGATGGTTCCGGGCGGAAGAGAACGCCAGCAAAGCGTATTTGCGGGTATTAAAGCGGCCGGCAAAGAGGAAACGGTCCTCGTCCATGACGGAGCAAGACCCTTTATTAAACGGGAATATATCGAACAGCTTGTCGAGAAAGCGAAGGAAACGGGGGCTGCTATCGTTGCCGTACCTGTTAAAGACACGATCAAACGCGTTCAAGACGGTGAAGTAGCCGGAACGATTGAACGTTCAAGCTTGTGGGCCGCTCAAACCCCACAAGCTTTTCGTCTTTCTATTCTGATGAATGCTCACCTTGAGGCTGAAACAAAAGGTTTCCTCGGTACGGACGACGCCAGTCTGGTCGAGGAAGCCGGAGGTACGGTTGCAATCATTCAAGGGGATTATCAAAACATCAAACTGACGACCCCGGATGACTTGCTTGTCGCAGAAGCGATATTAGAAGCGGAAAAGAGGAATGAACATGTTTAGAATAGGCCAAGGATTTGACGTCCATCAACTAGTGGAAGGCAGGCCGCTCATTATCGGGGGAATTACGATTCCTTACGAAAAAGGCCTGCTCGGACATTCGGATGCCGATGTGCTTTTGCACACGATTGCAGATGCGTGTCTCGGCGCCGTCGGCGAGGGCGATATCGGAAAACACTTTCCGGATACCGACCCTGAGTTCAAAGATGCCGACTCCTTCAAACTCCTTCGTCACGTCTGGATGATTGTGAAGGAAAAAGGCTATACGCTCGGGAACCTGGATTGTACAATCATCGCCCAAAAGCCTAAAATGGCGCCGTATATCGAAGACATGAGAGCCAGAATTGCCGAAGGGCTTGAGGCGGAAATGTCCCAAATTAACGTAAAAGCGACCACAACCGAAAAGCTTGGATTTACGGGAAGAGCCGAAGGAATCGCCGCTCAGGCTTCCGTTCTGCTCCAAAAGGTATAATTCATTTTGAAGACAGGTTCATTTGATGATAGAATAGGAAATAAATTTGAACTCTGTTAGAGACGAAAGGAAGTTAGACAGATGGGAAACGAAGTTCGGGTTCGTTATGCGCCGAGCCCAACAGGCCATTTACATATCGGAAATGCCAGAACCGCTCTCTTTAATTATTTGTTTGCCCGGAGCCAAGGCGGAAAATTCATCATCCGCATTGAAGATACGGACCGGAAGCGTAACATTGAAGGTGGAGAGCAAAGCCAGCTGAACTATTTAAAATGGCTGGGCATCGACTGGGATGAAAGCGTGGATGTCGGCGGAGAATACGGACCATACCGCCAATCCGAAAGAAACGACATTTACAAAACATATTACGAGGAGCTTCTTGAAAAAGGGCTTGCCTACAAATGTTACTGCACGGAAGAAGAGCTTGAGAAAGAGCGCGAGGAACAGGCTGCCCGCGGAGAAATGCCGCGCTACTCAGGCAAGTGCCGCAATTTAACTAAAGAAGAGCAGGAAAAGCTCGAAGCTGAAGGAAGACAGCCGAGCATCCGCTTTAAAGTCCCTCAAGGAGAAGTCATCAGCTTCAATGACATCGTCAAAGGAGAAATTTCTTTTGAAACAGACGGCATCGGCGACTTCGTTATCGTGAAGAAAGACGGAACGCCTACTTACAACTTTGCCGTAGCTGTCGATGACTATTTAATGAAAATGACGCATGTCCTGCGCGGCGAAGACCACATTTCCAATACGCCGAAGCAGATCATGATTTACAACGCCCTTGGCTGGGACATCCCGGCATTTGGACATATGACATTAATCGTCAATGAAAACCGTAAAAAACTGAGCAAACGGGATGAGTCCATCATTCAGTTTATCGAACAGTACGAAGAGCTCGGCTATTTGCCGGAAGCATTGTTTAACTTCATCACTCTTCTCGGCTGGTCGCCGGTCGGAGAAGAAGAACTGTTTACAAAAGAACAGTTTATTGAGATATTTGATGTACACCGTTTGTCAAAATCACCAGCGGTGTTTGATACGCATAAACTGAAATGGGTCAACAACCAGTATGTGAAAAAACTTGATCTTGATCAGGTGATCGAATTGACCGTTCCGCATTTGCAAAAAGCGGGCAAGGTTTCAGAAGAGCTAACTGGCAGCGAACAGGAATGGGTTCGCAAGCTGATTTCTCTATATCAGGAACAGTTGAGCTACGGCGCTGAAATCGTCGAGTTAACAGAGTTGTTCTTTAAAGACGATATCCAGTATAATCGTGAAGCAAGAACAGTTTTAGAAGAAGAGCAGGTTCCGGAAGTGCTTCGCGTATTTGCCGAAAAGCTTGAGCAGCTTGACTCGTTTACGGCAGATGAGATCAAGGCATCCATCAAAGCCGTTCAAAAAGAAACAGGACATAAAGGGAAAAAGCTGTTTATGCCGATCCGCGTAGCGACGACAGGCCAGACCCACGGTCCTGAACTGCCTCAGTCCATTGAATTATTGGGGAAAGACACCGTTTTAAAACGGCTGAATAACATTATTCAATAAGATAAATCGTTGACAGGGATAAGTATAAAGCCAGGGCCTTTAAAGAGAGAGTCTTCATCGGCTGGAAAAGACTTAAGCGCCGGGCTTTAGAAATGCACCTCTTGAGACCTTTGAAGAACGTTTTTACACAAGTATTCAAAGGCGGTATCCGCCGTTATGGATGAGAGTTGAGAAAACAGCTGTGCTGTTTTCTAAACAGAGTGGAACCGCGCGTCAAAAAGCGTCTCTGTCATTAGACAGAGGCGTTTTTTTATATGGTTTGACAATAGATAGAGACAAAGGAAGCGGGGAACGGGGGGAATCATGTGTTCTTTAAAATGCTGAAAGAAGATGTAGACGTCGTATTTGATCAAGATCCAGCTGCGAGAAGCTACATTGAAGTCATCTTAACTTATTCAGGTTTGCATGCTATATGGGCGCATCGAATTGCACATGCTTTATATAAAAGAAAAAGGTTTTTCATCGCCAGAACGATCTCTCAAATCGCCCGCTTCTTTACAGGAATCGAAATTCACCCGGGTGCCAAGATCGGCAGGAGGTTTTTCATCGATCACGGCATGGGGGTTGTGATCGGCGAAACCTGTGAGATCGGAAACAATGTCACGGTTTTTCAGGGCGTAACGCTAGGAGGAACTGGAAAAGAAAAAGGCAAAAGGCATCCGACAATCGAGGATCATGCCCTGATCTCAACAGGGGCAAAAGTGCTTGGATCCATTACAATCGGAAGAGGGGCGAAAATCGGCGCCGGCTCCGTCGTCCTGCATGATGTGCCTGAATGCTCCACCGTTGTCGGCATCCCGGGCCGCGTCGTCGTACAAAACGGAAAGAAAATCAGACGCGACTTGAACCACCAGGACTTGCCGGATCCGGTGGCTGACCGCTTCAGAGAATTGGAAAACGAAATCAGGCAGCTGAAACAAGAGCTCCGGAGAAAAGAAAGGGAAGATGAGCTGTGACACTAACACTGTATAATACTCTCACACGAAAAAAAGAGCCGTTTGTGCCTCTTGAAGAAGGCAAGGTCAAAATGTATGTGTGCGGGCCGACCGTATATAACTACATCCACATCGGAAACGCGAGGCCGGCGATCGTCTATGACACGGTCAGAAAGTATTTGGAGTATAAAGGCTATGACGTCCAATACGTCTCCAATTTTACAGATGTCGATGACAAATTAATTAAAGCGGCAAATGAGCTTGGAGAGGAAGTGCCGGTCATCGCCGAACGCTTTATTAAGGCGTACTTCGAAGATGTCGGTTCACTGGGCTGCACAAAAGCGGATTGCCATCCGCGCGTCACTGAAAACATGGATGAAATCATCGATTTTATTCGAACGCTGATCGATAAGGGCTATGCTTATGAGGCAGACGGGGATGTTTATTATAAAACAAGATCGTTTGAAGGCTATGGAAAGCTGTCACATCAATCAGTCGATGAGCTGAGATCAGGCGCCCGGATTCAAGTGGGCGAGAAAAAAGAAGATGCGCTCGATTTCGCATTATGGAAAGCGGCGAAAGATAACGAAATCTCCTGGGATAGCCCTTGGGGAAAAGGCCGTCCCGGCTGGCATATCGAGTGCTCTGCGATGGCGAAAAAATATTTGGGCGATTCGATCGACATTCACGCCGGCGGCCAGGATTTGACCTTCCCGCATCACGAAAACGAAATTGCCCAATCGGAAGCATTGACAGGGAAGCCTTTCGCGAAATATTGGCTTCATAACGGCTACATTAATATCGATAATGAGAAAATGTCAAAATCGCTCGGTAACTTTGTGCTTGTGCATGACATTATTAAAGAGCATGATCCCCAAGTGCTGCGGTTTTTCATGCTGTCTGTTCATTACAGACATCCGATCAACTATTCGGTCGAACTTCTTGAAAACACAAAAAATGCTTTTGGGCGTCTAAAAACAGCTTATAGCAATTTGCAGTATCGCCTGAAAAGCAGTACAAATTTAACAGAGGGCGATTCAGAATGGCTTGGAAAAATTGAAGAGCAGCTAAAAGCCTTTGAAACGGCAATGGATGATGATTTTAATACAGCGAATGCAATTTCCGTCCTGTTTGATCTGGCCAAACACGCCAACTACTATCTGCAGGAAAAGAATACTTCAGAACATGTCATTCAGGCATTTCTACAGCTGTTTGACGAGATCTGCTCAGTTCTCGGCTTCTCCCTCAAGGAACAGGAACTTTTGGATAAGGATATTGAAGAACTGATCGAGAAGCGGAATGAAGCCCGCAGAAACCGTGACTTCGCAACATCTGACCAGATTCGCGACCAGCTGAAAAGCATGAACATTATCCTGGAGGACACTCCACAGGGTACACGCTGGAAAAGAGGAGAATCGTAAACATGAATTTGGAAACCATTAAAGACGCCAAACAGCTGAATGGTTTGGCGCTTGCTTACATGGGTGATGCCGTATTAGAGGTATACGTCAGGCATCACCTCTTAAAGCAAGGCAGGACAAGGCCCAATGATCTGCACAGGCAGTCGAGGCGCTATGTCTCTGCCAAGTCGCAGGCAAGCATGCTGTTTGCGCTAGAGGAGCAGGAATTTTTCACCGAGGAAGAACAGGCTGTGCTGAGAAGAGGACGGAATGCCAAATCCGGAACGGTACCGAAAAATACGGATGTTCAAACATATCGTTACAGTACGGCTTTTGAGGCGGTCATCGGGTATCTTTTTCTTGAGAACAGGGAAGATAGGCTTAATGAACTCATCAAAGCAGCACTGGAAAAACGGGATGGCAGGGAGGAAGTCAAATGAGTGAGCAGCATGATTACGTCATAGGAAAAAACGCGGTCATCGAAACATTAAAGTCAGGCCGGGAATTGTATAAGCTGTGGATGGCGGAAAACACAGTGAAGGGACAGGCTCAGCAAGTCGTTGAACTTGCCGCCAAAAAAGGCATCACGATTCATTATGTCCCAAGAAAAAAACTTGATCAAATGGTTTCCGGACAGCATCAAGGCGTCGTCGCTCAGGTCGCGGCTTACGAGTATGCCGAGCTGGATGATCTTTTTCAAAAGGCCGAAGACAGAAATGAACAGCCGTTTATCCTCGTTTTAGACGAGATTGAGGATCCGCACAATCTGGGCTCTATTATGCGCACCGCAGATGCGGTAGGGGCTCATGGCATCATCATCCCGAAGAGGCGCGCGGTCGGCCTTACGACGACTGTCGCCAAAGCCTCGACAGGAGCCATCGAACATATTCCGGTCGTCAAAGTGACCAACCTGTCGCGAACCCTGGAAGAAATGAAGCAACGGGGCATTTGGGTAGTCGGTACCGATGCGTCTGGAAAACAGGACTACAGGTCGCTTGACGGAAATATGCCGCTTGCGCTTGTCATCGGCAGCGAAGGAAAAGGCATGGGAAGGCTTGTAAAAGAGAAATGTGATTTTCTCATCCGCCTGCCGATGGCGGGAAAAGTTACGTCCCTGAACGCCTCAGTCGCAGCCGGCCTCCTGATGTATGAAGTGTACCGGAAACGAAGCCCTCTGGGAGAATAGACGGAATGGACATCCTGTTGGTCGACGGTTATAACATGATTGGGGCATGGCCTCAGTTGAAAGATTTAAAAGAAAACAGTTTTGAAGAAGCAAGGGATCTGTTGATACAGAAGATGGCGGAATATCAATCGTATACTGGGTTCCGGGTAATCGTTGTCTTTGATGCGCATCTCGTTAAAGGAATCGAGAAAAAGAAGGTCAATCATCGCGTAGAAGTGATATTCACAAGGGAAAATGAAACGGCTGATGAACGGATCGAAAAACTGGTGTCAGACTTGAATAATATTCAGACGCAACTCCATGTTGCCACATCTGACTACACAGAGCAATGGGCGATTTTCGGCCAAGGGGCCCTGCGCAAATCAGCCAGGGAGCTGCTCAGGGAAGTCGAAGCGATCGAAAGGCAAATCGAAAAAAGGGTGAAACAAATCACCTCAGAACGTCCCGCGGGGAAAATTCCATTGTCAGAAGACGTCTTGAAGATCTTCGAAAAATGGCGGCGTGGCGACTTGGATTAGGTTGACGCTTTTTTGTCCATTACTGTATAATATTTCTATCTACGTGCGGTCGGGGGGATCGGAGTGAACTTACAAAACAACCAGGGAAAATTCAGCAAAGAACAGTTCAGCAAAGAACGTTTTTGCCAGTTGGAAGACGAGCAGGTCATTGAAATGGTTCATGTCGGAGACAGTGATGCGTTAGATTACTTGATTACAAAGTACCGTAATTTTGTAAGGGCAAAAGCAAGATCCTACTTCTTAATCGGGGCTGATCGGGAAGATATCGTTCAGGAAGGCATGATTGGACTCTACAAATCTATCCGTGATTTTAGAGAGGACAAGCTGACTTCATTCAAAGCTTTTGCAGAATTATGCATTACCCGCCAAATTATTACCGCTATCAAAACAGCTACTCGCCAGAAACATATTCCGCTCAATTCTTATGTGTCGCTGGACAAGCCCATTTATGACGAGGAATCAGACCGGACGCTTCTCGATGTGATTTCCGGAGCCAAGGTCATGAATCCTGAAGAGCTGATCATCAATCAGGAAGAATTCGATGATATCGAGCTGAAAATGGGAGAATTGCTTAGTGATTTAGAAAGAAAAGTTCTTGCGCTCTATCTCGACGGAAGATCCTATCAGGAAATATCCGAAGAACTAAACCGCCATGTAAAATCGATCGATAATGCGCTCCAGCGTGTCAAAAGAAAGCTTGAAAAGTACCTGGAGCTCCGCGAAATCAGCTTGTAGCCAATGCTTATGGCATATTGACAGTCATTTTATGACTGTGATATGTTACTTAGGAAAATGATCGTCCAGAAAAAGGTGTAAACATGAAGAAAAAAGTAACGTTAGCCTGCAAAAATTGCGGAAGTCGTAATTATACGACAATGAAAAGCTCCGCAGCTTTGGCTGAACGGCTCGAAGTAAAGAAATACTGCAATAACTGCAATTCACATACAGTACATCTGGAAACAAAATAGGCGTTTTTGTTTTTAGGTTGTGGAGGTTTCTTACCATGGGTATTATCAAATTTTTAAAGAATGTCGGAAAAGAAATGAAAAAGGTCACCTGGCCTAAAGGAAAAGAACTAACGCGCTATACGATCACTGTTATCACCACCGTTATCTTTTTCGCTATCTTTTTTGCACTCATCGATTCGGGTATTACGCAATTAATTCGTTTAATAGTTGAATAATGATCAGCATAACGTGTTATAATAGATCTAAATATGACTTGCCAAAAAACCCGTTTAACGGGTTTTTTCATTGTTTCAAAATATGAGGCTCGTATAAAAGAAAGTGTCAGTTTCCCGGTACGGCCAAAAACTTTTAAGGTGTGGGGAGGGAAGGACTGAAAGGGTCCTGAATGAGAATGGAAAAGAAATGGTATGTGGTTCATACGTATTCCGGCTATGAAAATAAAGTAAAGGCGAATTTGGAAAAACGGGTGGAATCGATGGGGATGCAGGATAAGATATTCCGCGTCGTTGTACCTGAAGAGGAAGAAACCGATATTAAAAACGGCAAGAAAAAAGTCGTTAAAAAGAAAGTATTCCCTGGGTATGTACTTGTCGAACTAGTCATGACGGATGATTCTTGGTATGTTGTTCGAAATACGCCTGGCGTGACCGGGTTTGTCGGTTCAGCCGGATCAGGTTCAAAGCCGACTGCGCTGCTTCCGGGCGAAGCGGAAAAAATTCTGAAGCGGATGGGGCTTGAAGAAAGAAAAACAGAAATCGACTTTGAATTAAAAGAAACCGTCAAGGTGATCGACGGCCCGTTTGCTGATTTCACAGGGACGATCGAAGAGATCGACCACGACAAAAATAAAGTCAAAGTATTCGTTAATATGTTCGGAAGAGAGACCCCGGTTGAGCTCGAATTTACTCAAGTTGACAAATTGTAATGGAAAAGCGCTTGAAATCACTATATAAAAGTGATAATATACAAAGGTGCGTCTTGGCAAAAAGGTCAAGGCAGCTAGCTTGATATTTTCATCATTCATATAAAGAATGAGACCTTGAGTGGGAGGGTTCACCCTATTACCACATCACGGACTTAAGGAGGTGTGTCTCGTGGCTAAAAAAGTAGTTAAAGTTGTAAAATTGCAAATTCCTGCTGGAAAAGCGAATCCAGCTCCGCCAGTTGGTCCTGCATTGGGTCAAGCCGGTGTTAACATCATGGGATTCTGTAAGGAGTTTAACGCTCGTACATCTGACCAAGCTGGTCTGATCATTCCTGTAGAAATTTCGGTTTACGAAGACCGTTCATTTACATTTATCACAAAAACTCCGCCTGCTGCTGTATTGCTTAAAAAAGCGGCTGGAATTGAGTCAGGTTCTGGTGAGCCTAACCGTAATAAAGTCGCAACCGTTAAACGCGATAAAGTACGTGAAATCGCCGAAACAAAAATGCCTGACTTAAATGCGGCAGATGTTGAAGCGGCTATGCGTATGGTTGAAGGAACTGCCCGCAGTATGGGTATTGTGATCGAAGACTAATTTTTGTCTCTTTGCTGGGTTGCGAGTTTGGATCAGACAAGTTCGCAACCCTTATTCGTGGGAGGTTATTCCGCTAAAACCACTAAGGAGGAAATTTTAAAATGGCTAAAAAAGGTAAAAAATACGTCGAAGCTGCCAAGCTTGTAGAGCGTACAAAAGCTTACGACGTAAACGAAGCGATCGAGCTTGTGAAAAAAACAAACACAGCTAAATTCGATGCCACTGTTGAAGCGGCATTCCGTTTAGGTGTTGACCCTCGTAAAAACGACCAGCAAATCCGCGGTGCAGTTGTACTTCCAAACGGAACAGGCAAAACTCAGCGCGTTCTTGTTTTCGCTAAGGGCGAAAAAGCGAAAGAAGCAGAAGCTGCTGGTGCAGACTACGTAGGCGATTCTGATTACATCAACAAAATTCAGCAAGGCTGGTTTGATTTTGATGTAATCGTTGCGACTCCTGATATGATGGGTGAAGTCGGTAAAATCGGACGCGTGCTTGGACCAAAAGGTCTTATGCCAAACCCTAAAACAGGAACGGTTACTTTCGAAGTTGAAAAAGCAGTCAACGAAATCAAAGCTGGTAAAGTTGAATACCGCGTTGATAAAGCAGGAAACATCCACGTTCCAATCGGAAAAGTGTCATTCGAAGAAGGCAAGCTTGTAGAAAACTTCGCGACAATGTACGACACAATTTTGAAAGCGAAACCTGCTGCTGCTAAAGGTGTATACGTGAAAAACGTTTCTGTTACATCTACAATGGGACCTGGAATCAAAGTGGACCCTTCAACTTTCAACGTAAAATAATATTGACTTTTGATAAGACGTTCTGATATAATTCAAAACGTTGTAAAAATAAAATATGTCCATTTATACCGTAGACAGTAGGTGCCGATAAGGCTTAATCTCCTACCGAGGTGTATATATATCACAGCTCTAGCGTTACGTATGCTTGTATATACAGCCTCCATGTCGAATGGAGGCTTTTTATATGGAACATGTCGTTAAAGAACGTGATCACCGAACGGTATAAGTGTTACACAGATGAATCTTACAGGAGGTGTAACCATGAGCAGCGCAATTGAAACAAAAAAAGTTGTTGTTGAAGAAATTACTTCTAAACTGAAAGAAAGTAAATCAACGATCATCGTTGACTATCGCGGCCTTAACGTAGCTGAAGTAACAGAACTTCGTAAACAGCTTCGCGAAGCTAACGTTGAGTTCAAAGTGTACAAAAACACGATGACTCGCCGTGCGGTTGAACAAGCTGAACTTGATGGTTTGAACGATTTCTTAACAGGACCGAATGCGATTGCATTCAGTACTGAAGATGTTGTCGCTCCAGCTAAAGTTCTTAACGAGTTTGCTAAAAAGCACGAAGCTCTTGAAATCAAAGCGGGCGTAATCGAAGGCAAAGTATCTACAGTTGAAGAAGTGAAAGCTCTTGCTGAACTTCCATCTCGCGAAGGCTTGCTTTCTATGTTGCTTAGCGTACTTCAAGCTCCAGTTCGCAACCTTGCTCTTGCAACTAAAGCTGTTGCAGAACAAAAGGAAGAACAAGGCGCTTAATAGCATCAGTATCTAAAAAATAAAACAAAATGGAGGAATTACAAATGGCTTTAAATATCGAAGAAATCATTGCTTCCGTTAAAGAAGCAACTGTACTTGAATTGAACGACTTAGTAAAAGCAATCGAAGAAGAATTTGGCGTAACTGCTGCTGCTCCTGTAGCTGTAGCTGGCGGAGCTGCTGCAGGCGGTGCTGCTGAAGAAAAAACTGAATTTGATCTTGTTCTTGCTGGTGCAGGAGATCAAAAAATCAAAGTTATCAAAGTTGTTCGTGAAATCACTGGTCTTGGCTTGAAAGAAGCTAAAGAACTTGTTGACAACACTCCAAAACCTCTTAAAGAAGGTATTGCGAAAGAAGAAGCTGAAGAGCTTAAAGCTAAACTTGAAGAAGTTGGCGCTTCTGTAGAAGTTAAGTAATCTTCACCTAATCTTTAGGGGAAAGCTCGCTTTTAAAAGCGGGCTTTTTCTTTGCTAATTAATTGTAGTCCCTTCCGCATAAGATACGCCATCTTGTTTCAAGATATCTGGAGAGTTCACCAACTGAGGAGGTTCTGTGATGACTGACCATTATTATTCGGAAAAACCTTCAGCAAAAAGCAGCAGATCAACGTGGGCATTTCGCTTGAGAAACCGGACGTTTACTTTTATCAGCGACAGCGGAGTTTTTTCAAAAAGAGAAGTGGACTTTGGCTCAAGGCTGCTGATTGAAGCTTTCCGGGAACCGGATACAGAAGGTGATTTTTTGGATGTAGGCTGCGGCTATGGCCCGATTGGTCTTTCGCTTGCTGCGGATTTCGAAGATCGAATGGTTCACATGATCGATGTTAATGAAAGAGCTGTCGAACTTTCGAAGGAAAACGCGTTAAATAATCAGATCGACAACACAAAGATCTATCAGAGTGATCTGTTTGCCAACGTCGAACCTGCAAAAAAATTCGCTTCTATTATTACTAATCCCCCCATACGCGCCGGGAAAAAAACTGTGCACGCCATCTTTGAAAAAAGCGCTGAACATTTGCGGCCTTCAGGAGAGCTGTGGGTCGTCATTCAGAAAAAACAAGGCGGGCCTTCTGCCATTGAAAAATTAAAAGAACTTTTTGCGGACGTTGAAGTCGTTCACAAAAAGAAAGGGTACTATATCATCAAAGCAAAAAAAGTTTGACTCGGATTTTCAGCTATGTTAATATTATAAAATGCCAATGTATATATTTTGCTGCTGTTTTTAAGAAACGCCTAGGTTTGTATAAAATATACATTTTTGGGAACACTAATAAAATCGGTATTTTGTTTTTGGATGTGGTTTTCTAAATTAGAAACCCTTTTTTCTTTTGTCTTGTAAAAGTATTTCTTACATATTTGCGGAAGAAATGCTTGTTACACATATATTACGCATGATTTGAGGGGTGAATCAGTTGACAGGTCAACTAGTTCAGTATGGACGACACCGCCAGCGCAGAAGCTATGCACGCATTAGCGAAGTGTTAGAATTACCAAATCTCATTGAAATTCAAACCTCTTCTTATCAGTGGTTTCTTGATGAGGGTCTTAGAGAGATGTTTCAAGACATATCGCCAATTGAGGATTTCACTGGTAACCTCTCTCTGGAATTTATCGACTACAGCTTGGGCGAGCCTAAGTATCCGGTAGAAGAATCAAAAGAGCGCGACGTGACCTACTCAGCTCCGCTGCGTGTTAAAGTCCGCTTAATCAACAAAGAGACCGGTGAAGTAAAGGATCAGGATGTCTTCATGGGTGATTTCCCTATTATGACAGACACTGGAACCTTTATTATCAACGGTGCGGAACGGGTCATTGTATCTCAGCTCGTTCGTTCTCCAAGTGTATATTTTAGTGGTAAAGTAGACAAAAACGGTAAGAAAGGTTTTACCGCGACTGTCATTCCAAACCGTGGCGCATGGTTAGAATACGAGACTGATGCGAAAGATGTTGTTTATGTACGCATCGATCGCACACGTAAGTTGCCAGTTACGGTTCTTTTGCGTGCTCTTGGCTTCGGATCTGACCAAGAGATCATTGATCTCATCGGTGAAAACGAGTATTTGCGCAATACGCTTGATAAAGATAATACGGAAAACACCGATAAAGCGCTTCTTGAAATCTACGAGCGTCTTCGTCCAGGAGAGCCGCCTACAGTAGAAAACGCAAAAAGCCTGCTTGATTCAAGGTTCTTTGATCCGAAAAGATATGACCTTGCAAGTGTAGGACGTTATAAAATTAATAAAAAGCTTCACATCAAAAACAGACTGTTTAATCAGCGGCTTGCTGAAACGCTGATCGATCCTGAAACAGGCGAAATTCTTGCCGAAAAAGGCGCGATTTTAGACAGAAGAACGCTTGACAAAGTCCTTCCGTACCTTGAAAACGGAATCGGTTTTAAAAAGCTGTATCCGAACGGCGGAGTTGTCGAAGATGAGGTGACGCTTCAGTCTATTAAAATCTATGCCCCGACAGATCAAGAAGGGGAGCAGACAATCAATGTGATTGGAAATGCTTATATTGAAGAAGGCGTTAAAAATATTACACCTTCTGATATTATCTCTTCCATCAGCTATTTCTTTAACCTGCTTCACGGAGTGGGCGATACCGACGATATCGACCATTTAGGAAACCGCCGTCTCCGTTCAGTGGGAGAGCTTCTGCAAAACCAATTCCGTATCGGTTTAAGCAGAATGGAGCGTGTTGTTCGTGAAAGAATGTCTATTCAAGATACAAACACGATCACGCCACAGCAGCTGATCAATATTCGCCCTGTCATCGCATCAATCAAAGAGTTTTTCGGAAGCTCGCAGCTTTCTCAGTTTATGGATCAGACGAATCCGCTTGCTGAGCTGACGCATAAGCGCCGTCTGTCAGCGCTCGGACCGGGCGGTTTGACCCGTGAGCGCGCCGGAATGGAAGTCCGTGACGTTCACTATTCCCACTACGGCCGGATGTGTCCGATTGAAACTCCTGAGGGTCCAAACATCGGCTTGATTAACTCGCTTTCTTCATTCGCGAAAGTGAACCGTTTCGGCTTCATCGAAACGCCGTATCGCCGCGTTGACCCTGAGACTGGAAAAGTAACGCCGAGAATCGATTACTTGACAGCTGATGAAGAAGACAACTATGTCGTTGCCCAGGCTAACGCACGTCTGAATGATGACGGATCTTTTGTGGATGACAGCATCGTTGCCCGTTTCAGAGGGGAGAACACCGTTGTTCCGAAAGACCGCGTCGACTATATGGACGTTTCGCCTAAACAGGTTGTCTCTGCCGCGACTGCATGTATTCCTTTCTTGGAAAACGACGACTCAAACCGCGCCCTAATGGGAGCGAACATGCAACGGCAGGCTGTACCTCTTATGCAGCCTGAATCTCCGATCGTCGGAACCGGAATGGAGTATGTATCTGCAAAAGACTCCGGTGCCGCTGTTATTTGCCGCCATCCTGGAATCGTTGAACGGGTGGAAGCGAAAAACATCTGGGTGCGCCGCTATGAAGAAGTCGACGGCCAGAAAGTCAAAGGGAACCTTGATAAATACAGCCTGCTGAAGTTTGTTCGTTCCAACCAGGGAACTTGCTACAACCAGCGTCCGATCGTAAGCGTCGGTGATGAGGTTGTAAAAGGTGAAATTTTAGCTGACGGTCCGTCTATGGAAAAAGGTGAGCTTGCCCTTGGACGCAACGTCATGGTCGGCTTTATGACATGGGATGGCTACAACTACGAGGATGCCATCATCATGAGCGAACGCCTTGTAAAAGACGACGTATACACGTCTATTCATATTGAGGAATACGAATCAGAGGCCCGGGATACAAAACTCGGACCTGAAGAAATTACACGCGATATTCCAAACGTCGGTGAAGACGCTCTTCGCAATCTCGATGAACGCGGAATTATCCGTGTCGGTGCTGAAGTAAAAGACGGAGATCTTCTTGTTGGTAAAGTAACGCCTAAAGGTGTTACAGAGCTTACTGCAGAAGAGCGCCTGCTTCACGCCATCTTCGGCGAAAAAGCGCGTGAAGTCCGCGATACGTCGCTGCGTGTGCCCCACGGAGGCGGCGGTATCATCCTTGATGTAAAAGTGTTCAACCGCGAAGACGGAGACGAACTGCCTCCGGGCGTTAACCAGCTCGTCCGCGTTTACATCGTTCAGAAGCGTAAAATTTCTGAAGGGGACAAAATGGCCGGACGCCACGGGAACAAAGGTGTTATTTCGAAAATCCTTCCGGAGGAAGATATGCCGTATCTGCCTGACGGAACACCGATTGACATCATGTTAAACCCGCTGGGCGTACCATCGCGTATGAACATCGGGCAGGTGTTGGAGCTGCACCTTGGTATGGCTGCACGCCGTCTCGGTCTGCATGTCGCGTCGCCGGTATTTGACGGTGCCCGCGAAGAAGATGTGTGGGAAACGCTTGAAGAAGCCGGCATGTCAAGGGATGCAAAGACAGTTCTTTACGACGGCCGAACTGGGGAGCCGTTTGACAACCGGGTGTCTGTCGGCATCATGTACATGATCAAATTGGCTCACATGGTTGACGACAAATTGCACGCGCGTTCTACAGGTCCTTACTCACTCGTTACCCAGCAGCCTCTCGGAGGTAAAGCGCAGTTCGGTGGACAGCGTTTTGGAGAGATGGAAGTTTGGGCGCTTGAAGCTTACGGTGCAGCATATACACTTCAAGAAATCCTGACTGTTAAATCGGATGATGTCGTAGGCCGTGTGAAAACATACGAAGCCATCGTAAAAGGCGACAATGTTCCAGAACCTGGTGTTCCGGAATCGTTCAAAGTATTGATCAAAGAGCTTCAAAGCTTAGGTATGGACGTCAAAATCCTATCAAGCGACGAAGAAGAAATCGAAATGAGAGACTTGGAAGACGACGAAGACGCGAAACAAAACGAAGGGCTTTCTCTGCCGAATGATGAAGAGTCCGAAGAATTCGTTTCTGCTGACGCAGAGCGCGATGTCGTCACAAAAGAATAAACGAATTTTATACGCAAGTGACAGGGTATAACCCGAAGATAAAAAGGGAGGTAGGCCCCTTGCTGGATGTGAACAATTTTGAGTATATGAACATCGGTCTCGCTTCACCTGACAAAATCCGTTCATGGTCTTACGGAGAAGTGAAAAAGCCTGAAACAATCAACTATCGTACTTTGAAACCTGAAAAAGATGGTCTATTCTGCGAGCGCATTTTCGGTCCTCAAAAGGACTGGGAATGCCACTGCGGAAAGTACAAGCGGGTTCGTTATAAAGGCGTAGTCTGCGACCGTTGTGGAGTTGAAGTAACCCGGGCTAAAGTCCGTCGTGAGAGAATGGGGCATATCGAGCTGGCAGCCCCTGTTTCTCACATCTGGTATTTTAAAGGAATCCCGAGCCGTATGGGTCTTGTGCTGGATATGTCTCCGCGCGCATTGGAAGAAGTCATTTACTTTGCTTCTTATGTCGTAACAGATCCGGCCAATACACCGCTTGAGAAAAAACAGCTTCTTTCTGAAAAAGAGTACCGGGCGTACCTTGATAAATACGGAAATAAATTCCAGGCATCAATGGGTGCTGAAGCGATTCATAAGCTCCTTCAAGATATCGACCTCGATAAAGAAGTGGATATGCTGAAAGAAGAGCTTAAAACGTCACAAGGACAGCGCCGCACACGTGCGATCAAACGCTTGGAAGTATTGGAAGCATTCCGCAACTCCGGAAATAAGCCGTCCTGGATGATCCTCGACGTTCTTCCGGTCATTCCGCCTGAGCTGAGACCGATGGTACAGCTTGACGGTGGACGTTTTGCAACTTCCGATCTGAACGATTTGTACCGCCGTGTCATCAACCGTAACAATCGTTTAAAACGTCTTTTGGATCTTGGAGCGCCAAGCATTATCGTTCAAAACGAAAAGCGCATGCTTCAAGAAGCCGTGGACGCGCTGATCGATAACGGACGCAGAGGCCGTCCTGTTACAGGTCCGGGAAACAGACCGTTAAAATCCCTTTCTCACATGCTGAAAGGTAAACAAGGCCGTTTCCGTCAAAACCTTCTCGGTAAACGTGTTGACTACTCAGGCCGTTCGGTTATCGTCGTAGGTCCGAACCTGAAAATGTATCAATGCGGTCTTCCGAAAGAAATGGCGCTGGAACTGTTCAAGCCATTCGTCATGAAAGAGCTTGTTGAAAAAGGTCTTGCCCACAACATTAAGAGTGCGAAGCGTAAAATTGAGCGCGTTCAGCCGGAAGTCTGGGATGTCCTTGAATCAGTTATCAAAGAACACCCTGTGCTTCTCAACCGTGCACCTACGCTTCACAGATTAGGTATTCAAGCGTTTGAACCAACGCTTGTCGAAGGCCGTGCCATCCGTCTTCATCCGCTTGTATGTACGGCATACAACGCTGACTTTGACGGTGACCAAATGGCGGTTCACGTTCCTTTATCAGCAGAAGCGCAAGCTGAGGCGCGCATCTTGATGCTTGCCGCACAAAACATCCTGAACCCTAAAGACGGAAAACCGGTTGTTACGCCGTCTCAGGATATGGTGCTTGGAAACTACTATCTGACGCTAGAACGCCCAGGCGCAGTCGGCGAAGGTATGGTTTTCAAAGATACGGATGAAGCGCTTCTTGCGTATCAAAACGGATATGTTCATTTGCATACGAGAGTAGCCGTTGCGGTTAACTCCCTGAAAAATGAAACATTTACCGAAGAACAGCGTTCCAAGCTGCTCGTTACAACTGTCGGAAAACTGATCTTCAACGAGATTCTTCCGCCGTCGTTCCCATACATGAACGAACCGACGAAGAGCAACATTGAAGAAAAAACACCTGACCGTTTCTTCTTGGATTACGGTGCAGATGTTAAAGAAGCCATTAAGAACCAGGAAATCAACCAGCCGTTCAAAAAAGGCATTTTGGGTAAAATCATTGCGGAGATCTTCAAAAGATTCCATATTACAGAAACATCAAAAATGCTTGACCGCATGAAAAACCTTGGATTTAAATATTCGACAAAAGCCGGAATTACGGTCGGTGTTTCCGATATCGTCGTATTGGACGACAAACAGGAAATCCTTGAAGAAGCGCAAGGAAAAGTTGATAACGTCATGAAGCAGTTCAGACGCGGTCTGATTACTGAAGAAGAGCGTTATGAACGGGTCATTTCCATCTGGAGTGCAGCTAAAGATACGATCCAAGGCAAGCTGATGAAATCCCTGGATGAAATCAACCCGATCTACATGATGAGTGATTCCGGAGCCCGGGGTAACGCATCAAACTTTACGCAGCTTGCGGGTATGCGCGGTCTGATGGCCAACCCGGCTGGACGGATCATCGAACTTCCGATCAAGTCAAGCTTCCGCGAAGGTTTAACGGTACTCGAGTACTTTATCTCTACTCACGGTGCGCGTAAAGGTCTTGCGGATACGGCTCTGAAGACAGCCGACTCAGGTTACCTGACACGCCGTCTCGTAGACGTAGCCCAAGACGTCATCATTCGTGAGACTGACTGCGGCACAGACCGAGGTATTCTTGCCAAAGCCATCACGGAAGGCACAGAAGTGATCGAGCGTCTTGAAGAGCGTCTTGTCGGCCGATTCGCGAGAAAACCTGTTAAACATCCGGAAACAGGTGAAGTGCTTGTGGATGAAAACGAGCTGATCGACGAAGATAAAGCGCTCGAAATTGTCGAAGCAGGCATTGAAGAAGTGTGGATCCGCTCCGCATTTACATGTAATACGTCACATGGTGTATGTAAACGATGCTACGGCCGCAACCTGGCAACAGGAACCGACGTCGAAGTCGGGGAAGCAGTCGGAATCATCGCTGCCCAGTCCATTGGTGAGCCGGGTACACAGTTAACAATGCGTACCTTCCATACGGGCGGGGTTGCCGGAGACGATATTACACAAGGTTTGCCGCGTATCCAGGAATTGTTTGAAGCGCGAAACCCTAAAGGTCAAGCGACGATCTCTGAAATTGACGGTGTCGTAGCTGAAATCAATGAAGTGCGTGACAAACAGCAGGAAATCGTCGTTCAGGGCGAAGTCGAAAGCCGTTCATATACGGCGCCTTACAACGCGCGCCTGAAAGTCACTGAAGGAGAGAAAATTTCCCGTGGCCAGGTGCTGACAGAAGGTTCGGTTGATCCGAAAGAGCTTCTGAAAGTTACTGACATCACGACGGTGCAAGAATACCTCCTTCATGAAGTGCAGAAGGTTTATCGTATGCAAGGGGTTGAAATCGGGGATAAGCACGTCGAGGTTATGGTTCGCCAGATGCTTCGCAAAGTGCGTGTCATCGATGCCGGCGACACGGAAGTGCTGCCAGGCACGCTGCTCGATATTCACCAGTTTACCGAAGCGAACAAAAAAGTTCTGCTCGGAGGCAAACGCCCTGCAACAGGCCGTCCGGTGCTTCTCGGTATCACCAAAGCATCGCTTGAAACGGATTCCTTCCTGTCTGCCGCGTCATTCCAGGAAACAACACGTGTCCTGACAGATGCAGCAATCAAAGGAAAACGCGATGAGCTTCTCGGCCTGAAAGAGAATGTTATCATCGGTAAGCTTGTTCCTGCTGGAACGGGTATGCTGAACTACCGTAAAGTGAAGCCGGTATTGCAAGTCCAATCATCTGATGAAATGGTTCCGGCTGAATAAATAAAAAAATCCTAAAGAAGGATGTCACTAAAAATTGTCATCATGTGTTGACATCCTTCTTTCAGGATGATAATATAACCAAGGTGCTCAATTTAAACCTGTTACTTTGGAGGATATATGATGTCTTATGATAAAGTATCACAGGCTCAATCTATTATTATCGGTACGAAGCAGACAGTCAAAGCGCTGAAGCGCAATTCTGTTAAGGAAGTCGTCGTAGCAAAAGACGCTGATCCTTTTCTGACGTCAGATGTTATTAACCTGGCAAATGAACAAGGGATTCCCGTCTCAATGGCAGAGTCCATGAAAAAGCTCGGCAAAGCCTGCGGAATTGAAGTCGGAGCTGCAGCTGTTGCCATTATTCAATAACGTACTCGTTGTTTTTGCTTTTATGCAAAGGCATTGTTTTTTGCTTTTAAATGAACCACCTGGGTATGTGGGTTATAAAACATGATGAAGGGAGGAATTACAAAATGCCTACAATTAATCAGCTAGTCCGCAAAGGACGCGTAAGCAAAGTTGAAAATTCTAAGTCTCCAGCACTTAACAAAGGATACAACAGCTTCAAGAAAGAGCACACTAACGTATCTTCACCACAAAAACGCGGAGTATGTACTCGTGTCGGTACAATGACACCGAAGAAGCCGAACTCGGCGCTTCGTAAATATGCCCGTGTTCGTTTAACTAACGGAATCGAGGTTACGGCCTACATTCCTGGTATCGGACACAACCTGCAAGAGCACAGTGTCGTATTGATCCGCGGTGGACGTGTAAAAGACTTACCGGGGGTACGCTACCACATCGTGCGTGGCGCGCTTGATACTGCCGGAGTTGAAAACCGTGCACAAGGCCGTTCTAAATACGGTACAAAACGTCCTAAGAAAAAATAATTCCGTTTAAATACAAATAAAAGGGTTTTTAAAAGCAAGGAGTTCTGGCAATGCTGTTAAGGGCATCAGGCTTTTCGCGCCTAGCGCTAGTTTGATCCCGGCAGCTGAACCGTGAATCCCTCTGCTTACTGTAAACCCGTAACAAGAGAAGGGAGGATAATCAGATGCCACGTAAAGGTCCTGTAGCAAAAAGAGATGTTTTACCTGATCCGCTTTACAACTCTAAACTGGTTACTCGTTTGATCAACAAAATGATGATCGACGGTAAAAAAGGTAAAGCTCAAACAATCCTATACAAGTCATTCGATATTATTAAAGAACGTACCGGCAACGATGCAATGGAGGTTTTCGAACAAGCATTGAAGAACATCATGCCAGTGCTTGAAGTTAAAGCACGCCGTGTAGGTGGTGCAAACTACCAAGTACCTGTAGAGGTTCGTCCTGAACGCCGTACGACTCTTGGACTTCGCTGGTTAGTAAACTACGCTCGTCTTCGCGGAGAAAAAACGATGGAAGAGCGTTTAGCTAACGAAATCCTTGATGCAGCTAACAACACTGGTGCAGCTGTTAAGAAACGTGAAGATACTCATAAGATGGCTGAAGCAAACAAAGCGTTCGCTCACTATCGCTGGTAATCTCACACGACAAAATATTATTCCCTAAGAAGGAAGGAGAAAAGACCCAATGGCAAGAGAGTTCTCCTTAGAAAAAACTCGTAATATCGGAATCATGGCTCACATCGATGCCGGTAAAACGACAACAACTGAACGTATCTTGTTCTACACAGGCCGTATCCATAAAATTGGTGAAACTCATGAAGGGGCTTCCCAAATGGACTGGATGGAGCAGGAACAAGAACGCGGTATCACAATCACATCCGCTGCAACAACTGCACAGTGGAAAGGTTACCGCGTAAACATCATCGACACACCAGGACACGTAGACTTCACAGTTGAGGTTGAACGTTCTCTGCGCGTACTTGATGGTGCCGTTGCCGTTCTTGACGCACAATCAGGCGTTGAGCCGCAAACTGAAACAGTTTGGCGTCAGGCAACAACTTACGGAGTACCTCGTATCGTATTTGTCAACAAGATGGACAAAACGGGTGCGGACTTCCTTTACTCTGTAGGAACTCTTAAAGACCGTCTTGAGGCGAACGCTCACGCGATCCAATTACCGATTGGCGCCGAAGACAATTTCGAAGGGATCATCGACCTTGTAGAAAACGTTGCGTACTACTATGAAGATGATCTTGGAACACGCTCTGATGCGCGTGAAATCCCTGCCGAGTACAAAGACAAAGCTGAAGAGCTTCGCGCCAGCTTGATTGAAGCTGTTGCTGAGCTTGATGAAGAGCTTATGATGAAGTACTTGGAAGGCGAAGAAATCACAGTTGACGAGCTGAAAGCGGCAATCCGCAAAGGAACTTGTAACGTTGAGTTCTATCCGGTTCTTTGTGGTTCAGCTTTCAAAAACAAAGGTGTTCAATTAGTGCTTGACGCAGTTCTTGACTACCTGCCAGCTCCAACTGACGTACCAGCAATCAAAGGTACTCTGCCTGATTCTGAGGAAGAGGTTACTCGTGAGTCTTCTGACGACGCACCTTTCTCAGCACTTGCATTTAAAGTTATGACTGACCCTTACGTTGGTAAATTGACGTTCTTCCGTGTGTACTCAGGAACACTTGATTCCGGTTCATACGTAAGAAACTCAACAAAAGGCAAACGTGAGCGCGTCGGACGTATCCTGCAAATGCACGCCAACAGCCGTGAAGAAATCTCTACTGTGTACGCAGGGGATATCGCTGCTGCTGTAGGTTTGAAAGACACGACTACAGGGGACACGCTTTGCGACGAGAAAAACCTTGTTATCCTGGAATCAATGGAATTCCCTGAGCCTGTTATCCACGTTGCAATCGAGCCTAAATCTAAGGCTGACCAAGACAAAATGTCTACTGCACTGGCTAAATTGGCTGAAGAGGATCCAACATTCCGTGCGCATACTGACCCTGAAACAGGTCAAACGATCATCGGCGGTATGGGTGAGCTTCACCTTGATATCATCGTTGACCGTATGAAACGCGAATTTAAAGTTGAAGCCAACGTCGGTGCTCCTCAAGTTGCGTATCGTGAAACATTCCGTGCGAGCGCGCAAGTTGAAGGTAAATTCGTACGTCAGTCTGGTGGACGCGGACAGTTCGGACACGTTTGGATCGAATTCTCTCCAAACGAAGAAGGAAAAGGCTTTGAGTTCGAAAACGCAATCGTCGGTGGTGTCGTTCCTCGTGAATACATTCCGGCTGTTCAAGCAGGACTTGAAGATGCACTTCAAAACGGTGTAGTCGCAGGTTACCCTGTTATCGACATCAAAGCGAAATTGTTTGACGGTTCTTACCACGATGTCGACTCTAACGAAATGGCGTTTAAAATCGCTGCTTCCATGGCGCTTAAAAACGCGGCAAGCAAGTGTAACCCAGTTATTCTTGAGCCGATCTCCAAAGTTGAAGTCGTTATCCCAGAAGAATACATGGGAGACATCATGGGCGACATTACGTCACGCCGCGGTCGCGTAGAAGGTATGGAAGGACGCGGAAACGCTCAAGTCGTTCGCGCGATGGTTCCACTTTCTGAAATGTTCGGTTACGCTACGGCTCTCCGTTCAAACACACAAGGACGCGGTACGTTCACAATGGTCTTTGACCACTATGAAGAAGTGCCTAAGAGCATCGCTGATGAGATCATCAAAAAAAATCAAGGTGAATAATTGATTTTGCCTCTTCATTAAAGTATAAATACTATTGTAAGATGAGAAAGTGAAACATTGCTTTCACTTTCTATCACTCTATATAACAAAAACTAACCTTTTTAAGGAGGATTTTCAGAATGGCTAAAGAAAAATTCGACCGTTCCAAATCACATGCCAACATTGGTACAATTGGACACGTTGACCATGGTAAAACTACATTAACAGCTGCTATCACTACTGTGCTTCATAAGAAATCTGGTAAAGGTACTGCTATGGCATACGACCAAATCGACGGTGCTCCAGAAGAGCGTGAGCGCGGTATCACAATCTCTACTGCACACGTTGAGTACGAAACAGAAACTCGTCACTATGCACACGTTGACTGCCCAGGACACGCTGACTATGTTAAAAACATGATCACTGGTGCTGCGCAAATGGACGGAGCGATCCTTGTTGTATCTGCTGCTGACGGTCCAATGCCACAAACTCGTGAGCACATCCTTCTTTCTCGTAACGTAGGTGTGCCTTACATCGTAGTATTCTTGAACAAATGCGACATGGTAGACGACGAAGAGCTTCTTGAGCTAGTTGAAATGGAAGTTCGCGATCTTCTTTCTGAGTATGAGTTCCCTGGTGACGATGTACCAGTTATCAAAGGTTCTGCACTTAAAGCTCTTGAAGGTGACGCTGAATACGAAGCTAAAATCTTCGAACTGATGGATGCAGTTGACGAATACATCCCAACTCCAGAGCGCGATACTGAAAAGCCATTCATGATGCCTGTTGAGGACGTATTCTCAATCACAGGTCGTGGAACAGTTGCTACTGGACGCGTAGAGCGCGGACAAGTTAAAGTCGGTGACGAAGTTGAAATCATCGGTCTTCAAGAAGAAAACAGCAAAACAACTGTTACAGGTGTTGAAATGTTCCGTAAGCTTCTTGACTATGCAGAAGCTGGAGACAACATCGGTGCACTTCTTCGCGGTGTATCTCGTGAAGATATCCAACGTGGTCAAGTACTTGCTAAACCAGGTACAATCACTCCACATAAAAAGTTCAAAGCTGAAGTTTACGTTCTTTCTAAAGAAGAGGGTGGACGTCACACTCCATTCTTCTCTAACTACCGTCCTCAGTTCTACTTCCGTACAACTGACGTAACGGGCATCATTCAGCTTCCAGAAGGCGTAGAAATGGTTATGCCTGGAGACAACATCGAAATGACTGTTGAATTGATTTCAACAATCGCGATCGAAGACGGAACTCGCTTCTCTATCCGTGAAGGCGGACGTACAGTTGGTTCTGGCGTTGTTTCTTCAATCATCGAATAATACTTATAAAATAAAAAACGAGATCCAGCCGGGTCTCGTTTTTTATTTTGAGCCGCTATGCTAAAGGGATTTATTTTCCGCCTGTAAGTCCTTGATTAACACTGCTTGAATCTGTATAATAAAAAAAGTGTGCAAAAGCCGGTAATATTCAATATTACCTTGCATCATGCCTATAAATTTTGTATAATAGTGCATGTTGGTCTTTGACTGCGATGAAGTGAGAGGTTGCTGACACACCCGGCCGCTTTGCCATGGCAAGGTGATTCAGGTTTTTCTCACGGAGAATTGTCTAATGTAAGTAGGCGAAAAGGAGGGAAAATAATGGCAAAACAAAAAATTCGTATTCGTTTAAAAGCGTATGATCATAGAATCCTTGATCAATCTGCTGAGAAGATTGTTGAAACGGCTAAACGTTCCGGAGCCAGCGTTTCTGGTCCGATTCCGTTGCCAACTGAGAAATCAGTTTACACAATCCTTCGTGCGGTGCACAAATACAAAGATTCTCGTGAGCAATTCGAAATGCGTACACATAAACGTTTAATCGACATTGTGAACCCAACACCACAAACTGTCGATGCTCTAATGCGATTAGATTTACCATCTGGTGTCGATATCGAAATTAAACTTTAATCTAAAATATAGAATGATTTTTATAGGAGGTGTGACGAATGACCAAAGGAATCTTAGGAAGAAAAATTGGTATGACGCAAGTTTTCGCAGAAAACGGTGATCTTATTCCGGTAACTGTTATCGAAGCTGCTCCTAACGTTGTACTTCAGAAGAAAACTTCTGAAAACGACGGCTATGAAGCGATTCAGATCGGTTTTGACGACAAGCGTGAGAAGCTTGCCAATAAACCAGAAAAAGGACACGTTGCAAAAGCGGAAACTGCTCCTAAGCGCTTCGTTAAAGAATTACGCGGAGTGGATATGGATGCGTATGAAGTTGGTCAGGAAGTCAAAGTTGATATTTTCTCTAACGGAGAAGTCGTAGATGTAACAGGAACATCGAAAGGTAAAGGTTTCCAAGGTGCTATCAAACGCCACGGACAATCTCGCGGACCTATGTCTCACGGTTCACGCTACCATCGCCGTCCTGGTTCAATGGGACCGGTAGACCCTAACCGTGTATTCAAAGGAAAGCTGTTGCCTGGACGTATGGGCGGAGAGCAAATCACTGTTCAAAACCTTGAAATCGTAAAAGTGGATGCAGAGCGCAACCTTCTTTTAGTTAAAGGTAACGTTCCTGGTGCGAAAAAATCATTAGTCGCTGTTAAAAGCGCTGTTAAATCTAAATAATTCTCTTAGGAAAGGAGGAAATTGATCATGCCAAAAGTAGCTTTATATAACCAAAACGGTTCTACTGCTGGTGATATCGAATTAAACGACTCTGTATTTGGAATCGAGCCAAATGAGAGCGTAGTATTCGACGCTATTCTTATGCAAAGAGCTTCCTTACGTCAAGGAACTCATAAAGTAAAAAATCGTTCGGAAGTACGTGGCGGAGGTCGCAAACCTTGGCGTCAAAAAGGTACCGGCCGTGCTCGTCAGGGATCTATCCGTTCACCGCAATGGCGCGGAGGTGGTATCGTATTCGGTCCTACACCACGCAGCTATGCATATAAATTACCGAAAAAAGTTCGCCGCTTGGCTATCAAATCAGCATTGTCTTCTAAAGTGAATGACAACAACTTGATCGTTCTTGAAGATCTTAATCTTGATGCGGTTAAAACAAAAGAAATGGCAGCTATCCTTAAAGGTCTGTCTATCGAGAAGAAAGCTTTAATCGTAACTGCGGATGCAAACGAGACAGTTGAACTATCTGCTCGTAACCTTCCAGGAGTTACTGTTGTTGAAGCTAACGGAATCAACGTCCTCGATGTTGTCGGTCATGAGAAGCTTGTGATCACGAAAGCAGCGGTTGAAAAAGTAGAGGAGGTGCTTGCATAATGAAAGATCCTCGTGATGTTCTAAAGCGCCCCGTCATTACTGAACGTTCTGCTGATTTAATGACTGAGAAAAAATATACGTTTGAAGTAGACGTAAGAGCTAACAAAACAGAAGTGAAAGACGCTGTTGAGCAAATCTTTGGAGTGAAAGTTGAAAAAGTCAACATCATGAACTACAAAGGGAAATTCAAACGTGTCGGCCGCTACTCTGGTATGACAAACAAACGCAGAAAAGCGATTGTTAAGCTTACTGAAGACAGCAAAGAAATCGAAATTTTTGAAGCTTAATCACTTGTAAAAAGAAGGAGGGAAATTCAAAATGGCGATTAAAAAGTACAAACCGACCTCTAACGGACGTCGCGGCATGACTACGTCTGATTTCGCGGAAATCACGACAGATCAGCCGGAAAAATCCTTGCTTGCCCCGCTTCACAAAAAAGGCGGACGCAACAACCAAGGTAAATTAACTGTACGTCATCAAGGCGGCGGACATAAACGCCAATACCGTATTATCGACTTCAAACGCGATAAAGATGGTATACCTGGACGCGTTGCTACAGTTGAGTACGATCCAAACCGTTCAGCTAACATTGCTCTAATTAACTATGTAGACGGAGAAAAACGCTACATCCTGGCTCCTAAGGGCCTTCAAGTAGGAACTGAAATCATGTCAGGACCAGAAGCTGACATTAAAGTAGGTAACGCACTTCCACTGATCAACATCCCTGTTGGTACAGTCGTGCACAACATTGAATTGAAACCTGGAAAAGGCGGACAGCTTGTACGTTCAGCTGGTACATCTGCTCAAGTTCTTGGTAAAGAAGGAAAATACGTTCTTGTGCGTCTGAACTCCGGTGAAGTTCGCATGATTCTTTCTGCTTGCCGCGCTTCTATCGGTCAAGTAGGTAACGAACAGCACGAACTGATCAACATCGGTAAAGCAGGACGTTCACGCTGGAAAGGCATCCGTCCTACAGTTCGCGGTTCTGTTATGAACCCTAACGATCACCCGCACGGTGGTGGTGAAGGACGCGCTCCGATCGGACGTAAATCACCTATGTCTCCATGGGGTAAACCAACTCTTGGATTCAAAACTCGTAAGAAAAAGAACAAATCAGATAAATTCATCGTACGTCGTCGTAAAAATAAATAACGGGGTTGTCTACGGTTCATATCGGACCGTAGTGCAATCACGAAGGGAGGTTCCAAAATGGCTCGCAGCTTAAAAAAAGGACCATTTGTCGATGATCATCTAATGACAAAAATCGAGAAATTAAATGAAGCGGATAAGAAACAAGTTGTGAAAACTTGGTCTCGCCGTTCTACTATTTTCCCGCAATTTATCGGTCACACAATCGCAGTCTATGATGGACGCAAACATGTGCCTGTTTACATCTCTGAAGATATGGTAGGTCACAAGTTGGGTGAATTCGCACCGACACGCACTTACAAAGGTCATGCTAGTGATGACAAAAAAACAAGACGCTAATGAGAGGAGGCTTTTAAATGCAACAAGCTAAAGCTGTCGCAAGAACAGTCCGTATTGCTCCTCGTAAGGCACGTCTAGTAATGGACCTGATTCGAGGCAAGCAAGTAGGTGAAGCAGTATCGATCTTAAACCTTACGCCAAAAGCTGCTTCCCCGATTATTGAAAAAGTTTTAAAATCTGCTATCGCTAACGCTGAGCACAACTACGAAATGGATGCAAACAACCTGGTTGTTACTCAAGCTTACGTGAACGAAGGCCCTACGTTGAAAAGATTTCGTCCGCGCGCTATGGGACGTGCAAGCCAAATCAACAAACGTACGAGCCACATTACTATCGTTGTATCAGAAAAGAAGGAGGGATAACTCGTGGGTCAAAAGGTAAATCCAGTCGGTCTTCGTATTGGTGTTATACGTGATTGGGAATCTAAGTGGTACGCTGGCAAAGATTACGCTGACTTCCTTCACGAAGATCTGAAAATCCGTGAATTTATTAATCAACGCCTGTCTGACGCTTCTGTTTCTAAAGTGGAAATCGAGCGTGCGGCAAACCGTGTAAATATTACGATCCACACAGCTAAGCCTGGTATGGTTATCGGTAAAGGCGGTTCTGAAGTCGAAGCGCTTCGCAAAGCCCTTAACAGCCTTACTGGCAAGCGTGTACACATTAACATTCTTGAAATCAAAAGAGCTGATCTTGATGCTCAGCTAGTTGCTGATAACATCGCTCGTCAATTGGAAAACCGCATCTCTTTCCGTCGTGCGCAAAAGCAACAAATCCAACGCACAATGCGCGCTGGTGCACAAGGAATTAAAACAATGGTTTCCGGTCGTCTTGGCGGCGCAGACATCGCTCGTTCTGAATACTACAGTGAAGGAACTGTTCCATTGCACACACTTCGTGCAGACATCGACTATGCTACATCTGAAGCTGACACAACTTACGGCAAGCTTGGTGTAAAAGTCTGGATCTATCGTGGAGAGGTTCTTCCTACTAAGAAGAAAACTGAGGAAGGAGGAAAATAATATGTTAATGCCAAAACGCGTTAAATATCGCAGAGAGCATCGCGGAAAAATGCGCGGCCGTGCAAAAGGCGGCTCTGAAGTGCATTTCGGTGAATACGGCATCCAGGCTCAAGAAGCTTCTTGGATTACAAACCGTCAAATCGAAGCTGCGCGTATCGCAATGACTCGTTACATGAAACGTGGCGGTAAAGTTTGGATCAAAATTTTCCCTTCTAAGCCTTATACAGCTAAGCCTCTAGAGGTTCGGATGGGTTCCGGTAAAGGTGCTCCTGAAGGATGGGTAGCTGTTGTAAAACCGGGCAAAGTTTTATTTGAAATTTCTGGTGTGTCTGAGGAAGTCGCTCGTGAAGCTCTTCGTCTTGCATCTCACAAATTGCCAATTAAAACGAAGTTCGTAAAACGTGAAGAAATTGGTGGTGAATCAAATGAAAGCTAATGAAATTCGTGACCTTACCACTGCTGAAATTGAACAAAAAGTAAAGTCTCTTAAAGAAGAACTTTTCAATCTTCGCTTTCAATTAGCGACAGGACAACTTGAAAACACTGCTCGCATTCGTGAAGTGCGCAAGTCAATCGCGCGCATGAAAACTGTGATTCGGGAAAGAGAAATTGCTGCCAACAAATAATTCCGGAGGGAGGTTCTCTAAAACATGAGCGAACGCAATCAGCGCAAAGTCTACCAAGGACGTGTTGTTTCTGACAAAATGGATAAAACCATTACTGTTGTTGTAGAAACTTACAAAAAACATTCACTCTACGGTAAACGCGTAAAGTACTCTAAAAAATTCAAAGCACATGATGAAAATAACCAAGCTAAAATCGGAGACATCGTAAAGATCATGGAAACTCGTCCATTATCTGCGACTAAACGTTTTCGTCTAGTTGAAGTTGTCGAAGAAGCTGTTATTATCTAATAAAGTTCGGAAACCTTTTTCCGAAGGGAGGTAACAAATAATGATTCAACAAGAGACTCGTTTAAAAGTAGCTGATAACTCTGGTGCCCGTGAAGTATTAACAATCAAGGTGCTTGGTGGTTCTGGACGCAAAACAGCTAACATTGGTGATGTCATTGTTTGCACGGTTAAACAAGCAACACCAGGAGGCGTTGTCAAAAAAGGTGAAGTCGTAAGAGCTGTAATCGTACGTTCTAAGAGCGGCGCGCGCAGAAATGACGGATCTTACATCAAATTCGATGAGAATGCATGTGTTATCATCCGTGACGACAAAAGCCCGCGCGGAACTCGTATCTTCGGACCTGTAGCACGTGAACTTCGTGATAACAACTTCATGAAAATTGTTTCTCTAGCTCCAGAAGTACTTTAATGATATCAATGCCGGACTAAGGAGGTGCGATCAGGATGCATGTTAAAAAAGGCGATAAAGTAATGGTTATCTCTGGTAAAGACAAAGGGAAACAAGGTGTGATCCTTGCAGCTTTCCCTAAAAAAGACCGCGTAATCGTTGAGGGTGTCAACATGGTGAAGAAGCACTCAAAGCCGACTCAAGCTAACCCTCAAGGCGGAATTTTAAATCAAGAGGCGCCAATTCATGTGTCAAACGTAATGCCGCTCGATCCTAAAACAGGTGAAGTGACTCGCGTAGGATACAAAGTGGAAAATGGCAAAAAAGTTCGTATTGCAAAAAAATCTGGGCAAGTTCTAGATAACTAGTAATAAAGGAAGGGAGGTCTATCTCATGAACCGCCTTAAAGAAAAGTACAATAAAGACATTACACCTGCATTAATGAAAAAGTTCGAATACAAATCTGTGATGCAAGTGCCTAAAATCGAAAAAATCGTAATCAACATGGGTGTTGGTGACGCTGTTCAAAACGCTAAAGCTATCGATAGCGCTGTTGAAGAACTAACGTTTATCGCTGGTCAGAAACCTGTCGTTACTCGTGCGAAGAAATCTATTGCTGGATTCCGTCTTCGTGAAGGAATGCCAATCGGTGCGAAAGTAACTCTTCGCGGAGAGCGCATGTACGATTTCCTTGATAAACTAATTTCTGTTTCTTTACCACGTGTTCGTGACTTCCGCGGAATTTCAAAAAAATCTTTTGACGGTCGCGGAAACTACACACTAGGAATCAAAGAACAGCTGATCTTCCCTGAAATTGACTATGATAAGGTAACTAAAGTTCGCGGTATGGACATCGTTATCGTAACGACTGCCAACACTGATGAAGAAGCTCGTGAACTGTTAACTCAATTAGGTATGCCATTCCAGAAATAATCAATGAAAGGGAGGCGAAATCGTGGCTAAAAAGTCAATGATTGCGAAACAAAAACGCACACCGAAGTTTAAAGTACAAGAGTACACTCGCTGCGAACGCTGCGGCCGTCCGCACTCTGTTATTCGTAAATTTAAACTTTGCCGTATTTGTTTCCGTGAACTTGCATATAAAGGACAAATTCCTGGCGTTAAAAAAGCCAGCTGGTAATCCCCGTTTATGGGAAGGAGGTTATTAAATAATGGTTATGACAGATCCGATTGCAGATATGCTGACTCGAATTCGTAATGCAAACATGGTACGTCATGAGAAGCTCGAAATTCCTGCTTCGAAGTTAAAAAGAGAAATCGCTGAAATCTTGAAAAGAGAAGGTTTCATCCGTGACGTAGAATTCATTGAAGATAACAAGCAAGGTATCATCCGTGTTTTCTTGAAATACGGACAAAACAACGAGCGTGTCATCACTGGCCTTAAGAGAATCAGCAAACCAGGTCTGCGCGTTTACGCTAAGTCAAACGAAGTGCCTCGCGTACTGAACGGACTTGGAATCGCAATTCTTTCTACATCACAAGGTGTGTTAACAGATAAAGAAGCCCGCGCTAAACAGGCTGGCGGAGAAGTATTAGCATACGTTTGGTAAGAAGTTTAACATGAATGGAGGTGTTTGGTATGTCTCGTGTAGGTAAGAAGCTACTTGAGATTCCTTCAGGCGTTACAGTTACTCTGAACGACAACACTGTAACCGTGAAAGGACCAAAAGGAGAATTAACTCGTACGTTTCATCCTGATATGAAGATTAAAATTGAGGACAATGTACTTACTGTAGAGCGTCCTTCAGATAATAAAGAACACCGTGCGCTGCATGGCACAACTCGCAGCATCATCGGAAACATGGTTGAAGGTGTATCTAAAGGTTTTGAAAGAGGTTTGGAATTAGTCGGTGTCGGTTACCGTGCTTCTAAATCCGGAAACAAACTTGTTTTGAACGTTGGATACTCTCACCCTGTAGAAATCGTTCCTGAAAACGGAATTGAAATCGAAGTTCCATCTCAAACAAAAGTGGTTGTAAAAGGTACAGATAAAGAGCGTGTTGGAGCTACTGCTGCAAACATTCGCGCTGTACGTTCTCCAGAACCTTACAAAGGCAAAGGGATCCGCTATGAAGGAGAAATGGTTCGTCGTAAAGAAGGTAAATCTGCTAAGTAAAACCGCTTAATGTGAGAAAGGAGTGACCCAGATGATTACGAAAACAAGCAAGAATGCTGCACGTCTTAAAAGACACGGTCGTGTTCGCGCGAAGCTTTCAGGAACCCCTGAGAGACCTCGTCTAAATGTTTTCCGTTCAAACAAACATATTTACGCACAAGTGATCGATGATGTGAACGGTGTTACACTTGTGAGTGCATCAACTCTTGATAAAGACTTTAACGCTGAAAATGGCAGCGATACGTCTGCGGCTGCAAAAGTTGGCGAGCTTGTTGCAAAACGCGCTTCTGAAAAAGGTATCACAAATGTCGTGTTCGACCGTGGCGGTTACCTTTATCATGGACGTGTAAAAGCATTGGCTGATGCTGCACGCGAAGCTGGATTAGAATTTTAATAAAAGAAGGAGGGACATATGAATATGCGTCGTATTGACCCAAGCAAATTAGAGTTAGAAGAACGCTTAGTTACCGTTAACCGCGTAGCGAAAGTTGTTAAAGGTGGTCGTCGTTTCCGCTTCGCAGCTCTAGTCGTTGTCGGTGACAAAAACGGACACGTAGGATTCGGTACTGGTAAAGCACAAGAAGTACCAGAAGCGATCCGCAAAGCTGTTGAAGATGCGAAAAAGAATTTGATCGAAGTACCAATGGTTGGAACTACAATTCCACACGAAATCATCGGACGTTTCGGTGCAGGAAACATCTTGTTAAAACCTGCTTCTGAAGGTACGGGAGTTATCGCTGGAGGCCCAGTACGTGCGGTACTTGAGCTTGCAGGTGTAGCTGATATCCTTTCTAAGTCTTTAGGTTCTAACACACCGATCAACATGATCCGTGCAACAGTCCAAGGTTTAAGCGAGCTGAAACGCGCTGAGGACGTTGCGAAGCTTCGTGGAAAATCTGTAGAAGAACTGTTAGGATAAGGAGGGAACATTAATGGCTAAATTAGAAATTACCCTCAAACGCAGTGTAATCGGACGCCCGGAAGATCAGCGTATTACTGTAAGAACGCTCGGTTTAAAGAAAACAAACCAAACTGTCGTTCATGAAGACAACGCTGCAATCCGCGGTATGGTTAACAAAGTATCTCATTTAGTTTCTGTTAAAGAACTTTAAAAATAAACGATAGGCTAAGGAGGTGTCCAAATGAAACTTCATGAATTAAAGCCCGCAGAAGGTTCACGTAAAACGCGCAACCGCGTAGGTCGTGGTATTGGTTCTGGTAACGGTAAAACAGCAGGTAAAGGTCATAAAGGTCAAAACGCTCGTTCTGGCGGCGGTGTACGTCCTGGATTCGAGGGTGGACAAATGCCTTTGTTCCAACGTCTTCCTAAACGCGGTTTCACAAACATCAACCGCAAGGATTTCGCTGTAGTCAACCTAGACAAACTCAACAGCTTTGCAGAAGGGACGGAAGTTACTCCTGAACTTCTTTTAGAAACAGGTGTAATCAGCAAGTTGAAATCTGGAGTGAAAATTCTTGGCGACGGTCAATTAGAAAAGAAATTAACTGTTAAAGCCAATAAATTCTCCGCTTCTGCTAAACAAGCAATTGAGGCTGCTGGCGGTACAGCTGAGGTGATCTAACTTGTTTAAGACAATCTCCAATTTTATGCGTGTGAAGGATATTCGGAATAAGATTATCTTCACTCTTTTAATGCTTATCGTCTTTCGTCTCGGTTCGTTCATTCCTGTGCCGCATGTAAACACAGAAGTTTTAAAGGCACAGGATCAAATGAGCGTATTTGGGATTCTAAACACATTTGGCGGCGGTGCATTGTTCAACTTCTCCATTCTTGCGATGGGAATCATGCCTTACATCACAGCTTCAATCATCATTCAGCTCCTGCAGATGGATGTTGTGCCGAAGTTTACCGAATGGTCTAAGCAAGGAGAAGTTGGTCGCCGAAAACTAGCACAGTTCACAAGGTACTTCACAATCGTTCTTGGATTTATCCAGGCTTTAGGTATGTCTTACGGGTTTAACAACATGGCCGGCGGCGCGTTGATTACAAACCCTGGAGTCGGTACTTATTTGCTTATTGCGGTTGTACTAACTGCTGGAACTGCTTTTTTAATGTGGCTGGGAGAACAAATTACGTCTCATGGAGTTGGTAACGGAATATCCATTATCATCTTCGCCGGTATCGTTGCCGGCATTCCGCAGACGATTAATCAGATCTACGCTCAGCAGTTTGTAGATGCTGGAGATCAGTTATTCTTGCAAATCATAAAGGTTGTCGTTATATTGGTTGCGATTTTGGCGATTGTCGTTGGCGTTATTTTCATCCAACAGGCAGTTAGAAAAATCTCAATTCAATATGCGAAAGGTTCAGGCCGTTCACCGGTTCCTGGCGGCCAGTCTACACACTTGCCGCTGAAGGTTAACCCGGCGGGAGTTATTCCGGTTATCTTTGCAGTAGCATTTATCACCACTCCGCGGACCGTGGCAACATTTTTTGGTACCAATGACGTCACGAATTGGATTCAAAAAACGTTTGATTACACGCATCCGGTCGGAATGGGAGTTTATGCGGCGTTGATCATCGCCTTTACCTATTTCTATGCATTTGTGCAGGTAAACCCTGAGCAAATGGCCGATAATCTTAAAAAACAAGGTGGCTATATTCCGGGAGTTCGTCCAGGAAAAATGACTCAAGATAGAATTACGAGCATTTTGTATCGACTTACATTTGTAGGCTCCATATTCTTGGCCGTGATTGCCATTCTTCCTGTCTTGTTCGTTAATATTGCTGGGCTGCCTTCATCTGCACAAATTGGTGGAACAAGTTTGCTGATTGTCATCGGGGTTGCACTTGAAACAATGAAGCAGCTTGAAAGCCAGCTGGTAAAACGAAACTATCGTGGATTTATGAAGCACTAGAGGAAATGGGGCGCGCCCATTCCCTCTAAAATAGAGAGGACGGGGAATCCGAAATGAACTTAGTCTTAATGGGACTGCCTGGAGCCGGTAAAGGGACACAGGCTGAACGGATTGTTGAAGATTTTGGGATACCTCATATCTCAACAGGAGACATGTTCCGCGCTGCGATGAAAGAAGAAACGGATCTGGGACTCGAAGCCAAATCATACATTGATAAAGGTGAGCTTGTTCCGGATGAAGTGACAATTGGTATTGTCAGGGAGAGACTTGGCAAGAATGATTGTGACGGAGGTTTTCTTCTGGACGGATTTCCGAGAACAGTCGCTCAAGCTGAAGCACTTGAGGAAATTCTTAAAGGACTTGGCAAGTCGATTGACCATGTCATCAACATTCAAGTCGATAAAGATGCATTGATGGAACGTCTGACAGGACGCAGAATCTGCAGAAACTGCGGTGCAACTTATCATTTAGTCTTTAATCCGCCTGCGAAAGAAAATGTATGCGACAAGTGTGGAGGAGAGCTTTATCAGCGTGAAGACGATAATGAAGCTACTGTATCTACACGGTTAGAGGTCAACATGAAGCAAACCCAGCCTTTACTCGATTTCTATGCGGATAAAGGATATCTCGTAAACATTGACGGGCAGAAGCACATCAATGAAGTTTACGCTGATATAAAGGAGCTTCTCGGAGGCCTGGACAAATGATTATTTGTAAAACTCCCCGAGAAATCGAAATCATGCGGGAAGCCGGAAGAATTGTCGCTTTAACTCATCAGGAGCTGAAAAAGCACATTAAACCCGGTATCTCGACAAAAGAACTGGATCAAATTGCCGAACGTTTTATTACAAAGCAAGGTGCAATCCCGTCTTTTAAAGGGTATAATGGTTTTCGCGGGAGCATTTGCGTTTCGGTCAACGAAGAACTCGTGCACGGTATTCCGGGAAAACGGGTCCTTCGCGACGGAGACATCATCAGCATCGATATCGGTGCGAAGCTGAACGGTTATCATGGTGACTCTGCATGGACTTATCCAGTGGGTACGATTAGCGATGATGATCAAAAGCTGCTGGATGTGACAGAGGAGTCTTTATATAGAGGCTTGAAGGAAGCAAAACCGGGAGAACGTTTGTCGAATATTTCCCACGCAATTCAAACGTATGTCGAAAGCGAACAATTTTCAGTCGTCAGGGAATATGTAGGACACGGGGTAGGGCAGGATCTTCATGAGGATCCGCAAATTCCTCACTACGGTCCGCCGAACAAAGGCCCGCGTTTAAAGCCTGGCATGGTCCTGGCCATTGAGCCGATGGTCAATGCAGGCACACGCTATGTCAAAACATTGGCTGACAACTGGACGGTTGTAACTGTGGACGGGAAGAAGTGTGCTCACTTTGAACACACGATTGCCATAACGGAAGCCGGTTTTGAGATACTGACAAAAGCCTAGGTGAAATGAGATGTATCGGAAAACACCTGAAATTGGACAGTTCGTACGCATAGCAAAAGGCCGCGAAATGAACCAATACGCAGTTGTTATTGATATAGTCGATCATCATCATGTGCTGGTAGCAGACGGAGAAAAGCGTAAATTTCATTCTCCTAAGAAAAAGAATATCAATCATTTAACCTTTTATGATTGCGTATCTCCGGAAGTTCAGAACAGTATAAACGAAACAGGGCGTGTGACAAACGGAAAATTGAGATTTTCTCTTTTGAAATTTGTCAGAGAGCAAGTTACTGATTTGAAGAAGGGAGAACACTTGAATGGCGAAAGACGATGTAATTGAAGTGGAAGGTACTGTAGTCGAAACGCTGCCAAACGCAATGTTCAAAGTTGAACTTGAGAATGGTCATACGGTTTTGGCTCACGTATCTGGTAAAATCCGCATGCACTTCATTCGCATTTTACCTGGAGACAAAGTTACGGTAGAATTATCTCCATATGACTTAACTCGTGGTAGAATTACGTACCGTTACAAATAAAGCACTCCGGAAATTGAAGGAGGTTGGAAACACATGAAAGTGAGACCATCAGTTAAACCGATCTGTGAAAAATGTAAGGTCATTCGCAGAAAAGGAAAAGTAATGGTGATCTGTGAAAATCCAAAGCATAAACAAAAACAAGGATAATTTTTAAGGAGGTGCGAGAGAGATGGCTCGTATTGCTGGTGTAGATATCCCACGTGATAAACGTGTTGTTATTTCATTAACATACATCTTTGGAATCGGTCGTACAACGGCTCAGCAAATCTTAAAAGAAGCTGGAGTTTCTGAAGATACTCGCGTTCGTGATTTGACTGAAGAAGAACTTGGTAAAATCCGTGACGTGATTGACAAATTGAAAGTTGAAGGTGACCTTCGCCGTGAAGTGTCTCTTAACATCAAACGTCTGATCGAAATCGGAAGCTACCGCGGAATTCGTCATCGTCGCGGATTGCCTGTTCGCGGTCAAAATACTAAAAATAACGCGCGTACTCGTAAAGGTCCGCGTCGTACTGTAGCTAACAAGAAAAAATAAGCAAGGGAGGTAATTAAACAATGGCTGCTGCTCGTAAAACAAACACGCGTAAACGCCGCGTGAAAAAGAATATTGAATCTGGAATTGCTCATATCCGTTCAACTTTCAACAACACGATTGTTACTATCACAGATGTTCATGGTAATGCTCTTTCTTGGTCAAGCGCCGGATCTCTTGGATTTAAAGGTTCTAAAAAATCCACTCCGTTTGCTGCGCAAATGGCCGCTGAAACAGCTGCTAAAGGTTCTATCGAACATGGACTTAAAACTCTTGAAGTTACTGTAAAAGGACCTGGTTCTGGCCGTGAAGCTGCAATTCGTGCACTTCAAGCTGCTGGACTGGAAGTTACAGCAATCAGAGACGTAACGCCTGTTCCTCATAACGGATGCCGTCCGCCAAAACGTCGCCGCGTGTAATTTGTTTGTATAGATTTTGTGTCCCTGTCAATAATGGGTTATGATACAGTTAATTTATAAAACGAATGCACACTCGTTGCCTGAGCACATACGGGACTAAACAATGGGGAATTTCGGATAGAATCAGAGAAATTCTTTCCGGGGTTTCGACGTTTTGAAGGAGGGTTTTATGAAATGATCGAGATTGAAAAACCAAAAATCGAAACGGTTGAAATCAGCGACGATGCCAAGTATGGTAAATTTGTCGTAGAGCCACTTGAGCGTGGATATGGTACAACTTTGGGTAACTCCTTACGTCGTATCCTTTTATCCTCACTCCCTGGTGCCGCTGTAACATCGATCCAAATAGATGGTGTACTGCATGAATTCTCGACGATCGAAGGCGTCGTTGAAGATGTTACAACGATTATCTTAAACATTAAAAAACTTGCACTGAAAATCTACTCTGAAGAAGAGAAGACGCTTGAGATTGATGTACAGGGTGAAGGAGTTGTAACAGCTGCTGATATTACCCACGACAGTGATGTTGAGATTTTGAATCCTGATCTTCACATTGCGACTCTTGGCCAAAATGCGAGTTTTCGAGTTCGCTTAACCGCTCAAAGAGGTCGCGGGTATACACCAGCTGACTCGAATAAGAGAGACGATCAGCCAATTGGAGTCATCCCGATTGATTCCATCTTTACACCTGTTTCTCGTGTAACATATCAAGTTGAGAATACTCGTGTGGGTCAGATTACAAACTATGACAAACTTACGCTTGACGTATGGACAGATGGAAGCACTGGACCAAAAGAAGCAATTGCGCTTGGTTCAAAGATTTTGACTGAACACCTTAATATTTTTGTCGGTTTGACCGACGAAGCTCAGCATGCTGAAATCATGGTTGAAAAAGAAGAGGACCAAAAAGAAAAAGTTCTTGAAATGACTATTGAAGAGCTCGATCTTTCAGTCCGTTCTTACAACTGCTTGAAGCGTGCGGGAATCAATACAGTTCAAGAACTTGCGAACAAAACTGAAGAAGATATGATGAAAGTTCGCAACCTGGGTCGCAAGTCGCTTGAAGAAGTAAAAGCGAAACTTGAAGAACTTGGACTTGGCCTTCGCAAAGACGATTGACTAGTTTCCATGTGAACTAGGATTTTCGTGTGTTTTTTATTTCAGATCGAGTATTTCAATAAAGGAGGGGACACCACATGTCATACAGAAAACTAGGACGCACTAGTGCACAGCGTAAAGCAATGCTGCGTGATCTTACAACAGACTTGATCATCAACGAGAGAATCGAAACAACAGAAGCTCGCGCGAAAGAACTTCGCTCTGTTGTAGAAAAAATGATTACACTTGGCAAGCGCGGAGATTTACACGCACGCCGCCAAGCAGCTGCATACATCCGCAATGAGGTTGCAGATGCAGAGAAAGACCAAGATGCACTCCAAAAACTTTTCTCTGATGTAGCACCTCGTTATGAAGAGCGCCAAGGCGGATACACACGTATTATGAAGCTTGGTCCTCGCCGTGGTGACGGAGCACCAATGGCTATCATCGAATTGGTTTAATCACATATTTTGTGTGTCTAAAGAAGGGCGGGACAGTTTTTAACTGGATCTATGCCCTTTTTTTAGATACCGGGGAATTTTCTATGATAAAAGAATAGTCAGAAAAGCAGAGCTTTAGAGGTGAGGAGGCCGGACGGGCAAATGAATCAAGATCGATTAATAGCTGCAGAGGATATCACGTTTCGCTACCAGAAAGATGCGGACAGGCCTGCGCTTGATCATGTATCTTTCCATGTGTCGAAAGGAGAATGGCTTGCGATCGTAGGTCACAACGGCTCAGGGAAGTCGACGCTCGCCCGTGCTTTAAACGGACTGATCCTGCCTGACGAAGGATCGATTGATGTCGGCGGTATTCAGCTGACGGAAGAGACGGTCTGGGATGTCCGAAAAAAAATCGGCATGGTGTTTCAAAATCCGGATAACCAATTTGTCGGGACAACCGTCCGCGATGATGTGGCTTTTGGTTTAGAAAACAACGGAGTTCCAAGAGAAGACATGGTGGAAAGGGTGGATTGGGCCGTTCAACAGGTGAACATGCAAGAATTTCTCGATCAAGAGCCGCACCATCTCTCTGGAGGGCAAAAGCAGCGTGTTGCGATTGCGGGAGTGCTTGCCGCCCGTCCTGACATCATGATTCTCGACGAGGCGACTTCCATGCTCGACCCGATGGGACGGGAAGAAGTGCTGGATACGGTCAGAAGGCTGAAAGACCAGGGAATGGTTACGGTCATTTCGATTACACATGACTTAAACGAAGCTGCTAAGGCCGACCGGATCATCGTCATGAACGGCGGAAGAAAATTTGCCGAAGGCACGCCGCAGGAAGTCTTTCGTCTGAATCAAGACCTGATAAAAATCGGGCTTGATTTGCCTTTTTCTTTTCAGCTCAGCCAAATGCTGAAGGAAAGCGGTCTGGCTTTGAAAGGCGATCATCTGACACAAGAAGGATTGGTGAATGAGCTATGGACATTGAAATCAAAGATGTAGAGCACCGATACCAGATGAAAACGCCTTTTGAACGCCTTGCGATCTATGATGTCAACGCCGTGATTAAAGAAGGAAGCTATGTTGCTGTGATCGGCCATACAGGATCGGGAAAATCGACGTTGCTTCAGCACCTGAACGGGCTTTTAAAACCGACAAAAGGACAGATACGCCTCGGCGGGGACGTTCTCGAAGCAGGCAAAAAGAATAAACACTTAAAAGCTTTGCGGAAAAAGGTCGGGATTGTCTTTCAGTTTCCTGAACATCAGCTGTTTGAAGAAACAATTTTAAAGGACATTTCATTCGGCCCGATCAATTTCGGCATGAGCCGGGAGAAGGCGGAAGAAAAGGCGAGGGAAATGCTGAAGCTTGTAGGTTTGGATGAGGAGCTGTCCGACAGGTCCCCGTTTGAACTAAGCGGCGGGCAAATGCGCCGCGTGGCCATTGCGGGAGTGCTGGCGATGGAGCCGGAGGTTCTCGTCCTCGATGAACCGACGGCAGGGCTCGACCCAAGAGGCCGCAAAGAGATCATGGACATGTTCTACAGCCTCCATAAGCAGAGGAATCTGACGACGATTCTCGTCACCCACAGTATGGAAGATGCGGCGGCGTATGCAGATGAACTGATTGTGATGCATAAAGGCACGGTCAAAGCAAAAGGGACGCCGCGGGAGCTTTTTTCAAGAAAAGACGATATCGCTGCCTTTGGGCTTGATTTGCCGGAAACGATTAAATTCCAAAAACGTCTTGAAGAAACGCTGGGCATTACGTTCAAAGCGCCGATCTTGACGATTGAAGAAGCAGCCTCCGAAATTAAAGCTCTTTTTCAGGAGGAAAATGCCCTATGATGGACAATATCATTATCGGCAAATATGTACCCGGGACATCGATCATTCACCGGCTTGATCCGCGTACAAAGCTGTTAACCATTTTCCTTTTTGTCTTTATCGTTTTTTTCGCGAATAATACGGAAACATATGCACTGCTCGGCCTGTTTACGGTCGCAGCCGCAGCTTTGTCGGGCGTTCCGGTGCGATTCCTTTTAAAAGGGATGAAGCCCGTGTTCTGGATTGTGCTGTTTACGTTTCTGCTTCATATTTTTATGACAAGGGAAGGGCCGCTTCTCGCCGATCTCGGCTTGTTTAAAATTTATGGGCAGGGGCTTGTTCAAGGGATTTTTATTTCGCTGCGCTTTGTTTACCTCATCATGATCACAACGATTTTAACATTGACGACGACTCCAATCGAAGTGACCGATGGTTTGGAGCATTTGCTCGGTCCGTTTAAAAAATTAAAGCTTCCCGTTCATGAACTCGCTCTCATGATGTCCATCTCCCTCAGATTTATACCGACTCTGCTCGAAGAGACGGATAAGATCATGAAAGCGCAAATGGCAAGAGGCGTTGATTTTACGAACGGCCCGGTCAAAGAACGTGTCAAAGCGATCGTTCCTCTTCTTGTTCCGCTGTTTGTCAGTGCCTTTAAAAGAGCCGAAGAGCTTGCAACTGCGATGGAGGCGCGAGGATACAGGGGAGGGGAAGGCCGTACAAAATACAGGCAGCTGACGTGGAAATGGAAGGATACTTCCGTGCTCCTCATTTTAGCTGGTCTTGGCGTATTGCTAATTTTATTGCGGACTTAGGTGATAGACGATGAGAATGAAGTGTACGATTTCATATGACGGACACCTTTTTTACGGCTACCAAGTGCAGCCTGGTCAAAGAACGGTGCAGGATGAGCTTGAAAAAGCGCTGCAAACGCTCCATAAAGCGAAGGAGCGTATTCCTGTCGTTTCATCCGGGCGCACCGACAGCGGCGTTCACGCGGTCGGACAGACGATTCATTTTGACAGTCCGCTATCCATCCCTGAGGCGAAATGGCCGTATGCTTTGAATGCCCTGCTGCCTGATGATATATCGGTCCACAATGCGGAAGCTGTGGATGATCAATTTCATGCGAGGTTTTCTGCAAAAAGAAAAGAATACCGGTATATGATTTACAGGGGCAGACATCCGGACGTTTTTAAACGCCACTATGCATACCATGTTCCGTATGACCTTGATATGGAAAAAGTCCAAGAAGCCTCCCGCTTTCTGGTTGGAACCCATGATTTCACAAGCTTTTGTGCAATCAAAACCGAAGTGAAGGACAAAGTTAGAACGGTCTATGAACTCGAATGGTCTGACACAGGGGACGGACTGCAGATGAGGATTGTGGGCAGCGGATTTTTGTATAACATGGTTAGAATCATTGCCGGCACGCTTCTTGATGTAGGAACCGGAAAATTTTCCCCTGGAGACATTGAAAAGATGATTCTTGCCAGAAGCCGCGATGCCGCAGGGCGCACTGCACCGGCGCACGGCTTGTATTTATGGCGTGTTATCTATGACAACTAAACCAGGTGTAACATTTTCTTGACAGAGAGTACAGAAAGTTATAAGATATCATATGGTATGTATTTCAACCCCACGATAAGCCCCGGAAACTTATTGTGTTTTGAAATAGAACGTAATTGAAGTTTATTGAAAATGGCAGATTTATTTAGGAGGGAAATTTAATGCGTACAACACCTATGGCTAACGCAAGTAATATTGAACGCAAGTGGTTAGTTGTTGATGCTGCTGGCAAGACGCTAGGACGTCTTTCTACAGAAGTTGCATCTATCCTTCGCGGAAAACATAAACCAACTTACACACCACACGTTGACACTGGAGATCATGTGATCATCATCAACGCTGAAAAAATCGAGTTAACTGGTAAAAAGTTAACGGACAAAATCTACTACCGTCACACTCAACATCCAGGCGGTTTAAAATCAAGAACTGCTCTTGAAATGCGTACAAACTACCCTGAGAAAATGCTTGAACTTGCGATCAAAGGCATGCTTCCAAAAGGTTCTCTAGGTCGTCAAATGTTCAAAAAATTGAACGTATACCGTGGTTCTGAGCATCCACACCAAGCACAAAAACCTGAAGTTTACGAACTTCGCGGTTAATTAAAAAGGAGGTTACCAATTTGGCACAGGTTCAATATTACGGTACTGGCCGTCGTAAAAGCTCTGTAGCGCGTGTGCGTTTAGTTCCAGGAGAAGGCCGTATCATCGTGAATAATCGTGAAATCAGCGAGCACATCCCATCTGCAGCTCTAATCGAAGATATCAAACAACCATTAAATTTGACTGAAACAGCTGGTACTTATGACGTTTTAGTAAACGTTCATGGAGGCGGCTTATCCGGTCAATCCGGAGCAATCCGTCACGGTATCGCCCGCGCTTTGCTTGAAGCAGATCCGGAATACCGTTCAACTCTAAAACGTGCCGGTCTACTGACTCGTGACGCACGTATGAAAGAACGTAAAAAATACGGACTTAAAGGCGCACGCCGTGCACCTCAGTTCTCAAAACGTTAATATACCAACGTTCAAGCCCTCATCCGGTTACTCGGAAGAGGGCTTGTTTTTTGCTTTAAAATGATTTTTGACCACATTTTGACCACGTTTAAATGAATTTCTCATAATTCCATGTACTTTTTAAATGTTTCGGCCGTTTTTTCTTTTGCGGTTTTCGTGACATGTGTATAGATGTTCATAGTCGTTTGAATTTCTTTGTGACCTAAACGGGCTTGTACTTCTTTAATGGATGCGCCTGCTTCAAAAAGGATCGATGCGTGAGAATGTCTAAAACCGTGAATCGTGATTCTGTGAAGCTTATTTTTAGCGATCATACGGTTTAAGAGGGAAAAGCCTTAGAGGGCGCATATCGCCCCGTATAAGCGCGTATTTAGCTTCTGAGGTGATCCCATTAGATAAGAGTATTTCTTTTTGCTACGTACGCCATTTTGTAAGTATTTGGGCCGTATGATAATCAATCGTAATAATTCGCTTAGAATGATATTTTTTTGTTGTTTGGATGACTTCTTTACCGTCTTCAAAAAACATTGTTTGTTTGATGTTTATTGTTTTCTCTTTTAAGTCAACGTCCCTCCATTCCAAGGCAAGAAGTTCCCCTTTACGCATACCGGTAAAAATAAGAACATAAAACATAACATAATCTTGTTGTTCAAGTTGCGAATGCGCTTTTTCGAGAAAGGTTTTGATTTCGTCCTTTTCCCAAAAGTTCCGTTTCTCTTCTTCCTGCGGTAAAAACCAATATGAACGCCTCCTATGCTCAATTAGTAAATTGCACAAGTTGAAAAGAACGTTTGTTCTGTTTTTGGTGTTAAAGAAAAGCCCTAAAAAGGGCATTTCTTAATTATTGACTTCGATTGTGTGCTTGATGTCTTTTCCAAGAGGCTCGAAATTGTTATCTGTTGGAGCATCAACACGCAGTTCAATGGATTTCAAATCCTTAACAGATGACTTTTTTAAGATATATACATTATGCCCCTCGTTTTTAACTTTGCCTAAGTATTCACCCTCGATGTGTTCAGACAATAACATTTCAGGTTCCAGCTGCTCTTTAGTGTTTGTGACGATTGTGGCTTGTCCTAAATAGAAGTTAACATCTTTTTCTGATGTGTTTTCGCCAGATAGTTCAATTGTGACAGCATTCACTTTCTCACCTACTTTGACACCGAGCAGATCAGCAGTTTCTTCGTTTTTTGGCTCCATTTCTTTCAATTGTACAGCTTTGATTTCGTATTTAATAGGACCTGTAGTTCCGTTTATATTTAGTTTTTTATTAGTATAGACATTTTTCCCTTTGAGGTTTTCGTCTTCCTGTACATCTTCTTTTTTGTTGTCAGTGTCTTTATTTTCGCTTGCTGATGATTCTTTTTTGGTATCATCTTTTTTTGCGGTGTCTTTAGAACCGCACGCCCCTAAAATAATCCCTAAACAGAGCGCAAGGGATAAAATTAAAAATTTCTTCAAGTAAAGCCCCCCAGTTCATTTATATGGTATATCTTTTATCATAGGACAAAACTCCCGCAAATTCAACGGAACAATACCAATTTTGTAAAAAGTTACGTCTGTGATTAATCAGATTTCTTTTTCCCGCCTTCTTTCAGTTGCGCCGTCATGATTTCAAGAGCAGCATCTAAATCTCCTGTGTAAATTCTCCATCAAGGGTGGCAAGGAATGTTTTTGCATTAGATAATCCAAAAGGGGAATTTATAGTAAAAAACGGCAGTCATTTCGAAATGGATACAACGGGGCACACTTGGATCGATTCAACAGGAGTTATATCGATCAGCAGTGGCGAAAGGGTTTCGCTAGGATCAACTGTTCACTTGCCTGCTAAAACTATGTTAGGCGGAAGAGATACCTCAAGCCAATACGAGCAAGCAAGAACTTACAGAGATATATGGCGGATTACAGTATAACCGAATGATTCCGCTGATTATGTAGATGTTCATCTAGGCTCGGATTCTGCCGCCTACGGTTCCACGCAATACTTTTTTCAAGATGAAAACGCCAAAAAAGCTGAAAATATTTTTGCTGTTTTCGCCCAACCATACGGGGGCTATTCTAATGCTTGTACGGCAGGCGTTGAGGCCATGTCTAGCACAGGATTTAAGTGTATGTGCGAGGAACTGGAACATTAACAGGGGGCAGCGATAAGATTATGCGAGTGCTAGTCTGTATGTTTTACGAAGTACCGTAAAAAAAGTGAGGTTTTAAAATGGCTATCGATTATAAAGGTTATTCCTATCACAAATATATGGACGGGGTCGAAATCACCGAAACCGATACGGGGATCATTATAAGCGAATTTTCCTGATCGACGGTGACACAAAACATCATTTTGACGCCGTTTCTATCAGTTTAAATAGAGACGATGAATTCCCGATCTTGTATGAATTGTTCATCGTGAAAGACGCGGAAACCGGAAGCATGAAATACCATCTTGATAAAACATATCTTGAATAGCTGATTGTAAAGCCTTTCTCCAAAGAGAAAGACAGATCAGTCAGAACTTAGAACAGGAAAACGAAAAGCTCAAAAAAGAGCTTCAAGAAGAGCGGATCGGAAATTCACAGGCGGAAGATGAAGTGATAGAAATGAATCAAATCGAAGTAAATAAAGAATATCACGAAAAAAGAGCAGAAGCGGCGAGATAAGCGGCTTTTTTATTTTGTATAAAGGAGTCCATACAATGGATACATTTTATAAAGGTGTCATTGCTGTTGCGGGTGAAATTGCCGGATTTCTTTTTGGAGGTTGGAGCGTGCTGCTTACTATTTTGTCTGTACTTGTGATTGATTATGCAAGCGGTCTGATGGCTGCCGGAATAAACGGAGAAAAGTAAAGTCGGATATATCGGCATTACTCGTAAAGTGTTTATTTTTGTGATCGTTGGGGTTATGGCGAATTTCGGTGGATTTTCGGGACATGAAAGAACGTAAAAAATACGGACTTAAAGGCGCACGCCGTGCACCTCAGTTCTCAAAACGTTAATTTCTGGCGTTTCAAAGGCTCTCAAGACTTTTGTCTTGGGGGTCTTTTTTATTGCTGCCGTCCTACATATGAAGCGGATACCGGAACACGGTTCATCTCCCGCGCCCAGACGGATATTTGTCCGATGTGATGAATTTCATGGGCGATCAAATGCTTTAAAATGTCACTTTGTGTATAGGTATCTTCTGACCAAGACGTTTTGACAGGCTTTTGTTCGGCTGCGCTGGAAAAATGAAAAACCACGCTCTCAACTTCGGGACGATACGCTTCAGAAAACCTGATAATGTGCTGAATCGACGGGTAGTCGGAAAACTCGGGAGTGAAGTCCGGCTTGTCTAAAATGGCATACATCCAGCTCACCTCAACATCGACAATATGAAACAAGTTTTTCAAAATGCTTTCCATACCGCCTGAATGCCTTTTTTCGAGTTCCTCTTGTAACTGATGCAAGCACCATTCAAACCCTTCATTGCGAACCTGCCAATTATATTGAAACAATCCATTCATTGCCTCACATCTCTTTATCTGTTCGGACTTTTCCTTCTCCTGAAAATCGGGCTTCAAACTGCATAAAAGGAAACTGATCAATTGAATTTTCCGGCGTTTATTTTTCATTTTTACTTGAAGCAGATCCGGAATACCGTTCAATTCTAAAACGCGCTCTACTTCTGACTCGCGATGCGAATAAGAACGTACCCGTGCACCTCAGTTTTAAAAACGTAAATATAGCATGTTACATGCTCTCAAATCATTTGATTGGAGGCCACGACGATTGTATAAGATAAGCAGACATAGAAAAGCCTTTAAAAGACGGTTCTCAGCCTTCTGAAAATGTTTTGATTGTGCCTTGGTCCTTTGACCTCTTAGCGGAGCTGTAAACGTTTATTGAGGCTGTTGAGGAGAGGGAGGGCAGCGAGAGGGTATAGCCCCCCGGATGATGTGTGAAAACGGGCTTAAAATAATGGTCCAGCTATAAAAAAAGCAAAAGAACCAATGAGTTCTTTTGCTTTTTCAAAGGGAAGGGGGAAACTTTTTAGTTTCGCACACTCAATCAGTCAATGCTCGATAGACATTTAATACTCCCGCACCGGTGTCTATTTTGTCAGCGTTCCGATCAGCATTTTTTAACAGGATTTTAACAGCCTTGTCTGGTTTGTCATGCAATTGTTTCTGATCAATCAGAAGGGCCAGAGCGCCGGATACTTTTGGGGCCGCGATCGAAGTGCCTATTGAGAATGTATAGGTTACTCCGGGAGCTGCACCGAGAATGTATTCCTGCCTGAACAGTCCTTCTCCGTAATATCGATCCTCGCCCACTTCATTTAAAAGACGGAGATCGCCTCCATCGGCTGCAATGTCGACGACATTTTTTCCATAATTGGAAAAGACGGATCTCATTCCGCTTGGACCTATTGAGGAAACGGTGACGACATTCGGCAATTGGGCCGGAATCAAAATGACTTTGCCGTCTGCCGATAAGTCCTCCTGTTTGGTACTTCGCCAATATTCAAATACGGCATTTTTGTCTTTCAAGTCAAGGCCTTCATTTCCAATTGAGGCTACAACGGCACTGCCCTTTTTATGGGCAAATGAGACTGCTTTTTTAAAAGCTTTAATTTCAGCCAGATCATTCGTATCAGGCATTTGTTTGTTCTTCCGATTTTGTTTTACAAGAAATGTACCGAAGCTGACGTTGATAATATCGACATCATCGATCGCCGCTTGGATGATCGCATCAATAATCCAGACTGTGTCAGCGCTTTTCCCGCCGAATACTCTGTAAGATCTGATTCCTGTTTCTGGAGCGATCCCTTTCATCAATCCATTTGCCGCAATTTGACCGGCTACAAATGTTCCGTGTCCCAGGTAATCTGTGCTGTCGTTTATGTCACCCTTTTCATATGGTTCCTGTCCTCTCAGTCCCCCTTTAGGCACAAAGTTTCGGACGGAGAGGATGTTTTCTTTCAAATCTGGATGGTTCATGTCAATTCCGGAATCAATGATACCCACGATTGTGTTTTTGCTTCCTTCGGTGATTTGATAAGTCTGTCCATTATTAGTCGCTTTTCTCATATCCCATTGGAAGTCGTCCCATAGAGTAGGGGTGCCCCCAAATATCGTCGCCTCCGCCGGAGCAGTGTTATGCAGTGAGGCAGGCTGCATGGCTACAGATTGGTTATGGCTGTTTATATAGTTTATTTCAGCCGCCAATTCTTGAACCTCTTTTTGTCTGCCTTCTATCTGATAAAGCCCGATTTCTTCGACTGAGTATACAAGTTTTATGTTTCGTTCATTAAGTGTCTTCACCCAATCATCGTGATGGGCTGGGCTCTCTAGGTAAATCGTATATCTATCAAGTTGACTGTCATTAGCGGAAGCCTGCCCGGGCAGGGCAAAGATGATCACGACGAGCAGGCACAATAATAATATGTGAATTCGTTTTATGTTCATGATTTTTCCTCCCAGCCTACCATACATGTTGAATTCGCCGAGAAGTTAGTAGTTTTTATTGGCTTTTAGTATCAGGCTATCATGAATAAAAGGTTCTGTTATTCAACTTTTTAATGCTGAGCAGCGAGAAGAGCGCGGTCATCGCGACGCAGACGATAAAAAATACTGCCAGCCTGTCGGTGCCGGCATATACATTTGTCATCCCATAGAGCGGCAGTGCCCATGGATAAAGGACTGGTATCAACGAGTCCGTATTGTTCGAAAAGGCTAAGAAGGAGGGAAAACTTAAGAATATGCTGATCATCAGGGCCGTCCGAGCGGATTTCATTCGTAGATAAAAATAGAACAGGAGCGTTCCGAGACTGGTTGCCCCGGCCGTTCCAAGGATTACGGCCGATAAGTAAGTGCCTATTGGGATTTGGTCCGTATATCCAGAAGCATAGCCAAGGACAATCTGCAAACCGAACATCAGCAATTGTGCGGACAGAATGATGATTACGGTCCAAGCCATCTTGCTTAAAAAGAACACTGTTCCCTTTGCAGGAATCATCAGCAAATGCTCCCAATTGTTTGCTTGTTTTTCATATTTGGACATTGTGCCCGTAATCAGGGAGATGATAATCGGAAAGAAGACCGTACCATAAAACATCTGGGTCATCATCATAAGAATCTGCCAAGAATTCGCCTCATTGTAAACGTACTTTCCAATCATGATTTTTGTATGAATAATCCATCCGTAGATGACAGGCAGGACAACTAGGATAATGATCATCAGCCAGATTTTCATTTTTCTAATTTTGATCCATTCTGCCGAAAACGCCTGCTGAAAGCTTGCCATTTCACTCACCTCCGGAAGAAAAGGTTTTTTGGTAAAAAATCAGTAAAGATAACATACCGTACCCCAGTGTCGACACCAGCATGAGAACTGGTAATAAGCTGTTTGCCTGTGTTCCGGCCCGCAACAGTTCAGCAAGCGGACCCCATGGGAGCCACCAATAAGGCAGCACAGCATGAAAGAGGAAAACCGCCATCCCGATGCTGACGGAAATATACGGATTTTCAACCACGACTGTCGCAGACGTCTGAAAGACAACAAAAGGAAGTGCAAACAGAAATGCCGTGTAGAGCAATGGTTCAGGGAATGTCCCTCCGAATATGAAGCCTAGTCCGCCCATCAGCAGCCACAGGATCAAACCGAATAGCTGGACAAGTAAGGTGGCTAGAATAACTTTTACAAAAAAATGCTTCCACTTTGCATGCGGAGTGGAAAGGAGAACGGGCCACATTCCCGATTTGTGCTCAACCCCGCTCACTAACAAGGTGAACATCATCACCACAAAGATGATGAGATAGCTCCAAGTCAAGGTGCAAAGCTCATAAAGGACGCGGAAGGCCTGTTCCGCGGTTCGCCCGTTTTTTGTCAAATAGAGCATCATTGTCCAACAGGCCGCAAAAATCAGGAGCGGTCCGGAACATAATGGCAGCAGGAGGGCTGCGGGCCTTTGTTTCCGCCACTCGGCTGCAAAAACGCTTTTCATACAGACACCTCGGAGGAACGGATTAGCTGTAGATAGGCTTCTTCCAGCGTCCCTGGAGATTCGTTTATATGAAAATCGGTTATTTCATTTTCAATCAAAATGCCTTCTATTTTGTCTTTTACTGCTCCAGAAACTTGCACTTGCTCAGCCCGGTCAACGCGGGTCTCTAAGCCATGTTCGTGCAGAATATCGATGATTTTTCCGCTTTCAGTTGAGCGGATGATGTAACCAGATTTTTGATCGGAGAGCAATGTCGCCATTTCTCCTTGAAACAGAAGGTTTCCATGGTAAATGACACCTATCCGATTTGCCATTTGCTCGACCTCTCCAAGAAGATGGCTCGATACAAGAACGGTGGCACCTTCTTTTTTCGGCAGTTCGCGGATTAGCTCCCGTATTTCATGGATTCCCTCAGGATCCAATCCGTTTGTCGGCTCATCGAGCAGCAGGAGCCTGGGGTTGTGAAGAATCGCGCTGGCAATGCCTAGCCGCTGCTTCATGCCGAGTGAATATGACTTTACTTTTTTAGATCCGACGCGGTGCAGACCGACTCTTTCAAGCGCCCAGTCGATAGCCCTGTTGTCTGAGATTCCGCGCAGGGTGGCCAGTATACGTAAATTATCGCGTCCGTCCAGATGTTCATAGTAGGAGGGCTTTTCAATCAGGGCGCCCGTCTTGGCTAGAATTGAAATCCGGTTATCAGGCATTCTATTTCCAAACATAAGAATCTCACCGGAATCGGGGCGGATCAAGCCCATCAACATCCGCATCATCGTTGTTTTTCCTGAGCCATTAGGTCCGAGGAATCCGTATACTTCTCCTTCCGGAACCAGCAAACCGGCATCTTTCACGACATCGATGCGGTTGTATGTTTTCGTCACGCCTTTCGTTTCGATGATCAAGAATCGTCGCTCCTTTCTATTTCGTTACACATCTTCTTTATTGTATTCAAATACATCATCGATCGAACAGCCGAACGCATGTGCAATTTCAAATGCGAGCGTGAGGGAAGGGGTGTATTTCATTTTTTCAATTGAGATGATTGTTTGCCTGCTCACACCCGCCCGTTCCGCTAATTGCTGCTGGGTCATCTTGGTGCGCGCCCGCCATTCCGGAAGCCGGTTCGTCAGTTTTTTTTTCTGTTTGTTTTCTGCATTCATACCTGTCCCCCATTGATCAATTTCTATGTCCATTCCTTTTTGTGAAAATATAAAGCACCGCCGCCGATGAATGCAACGAAGCTGACAATCAGCGTCGGATAAAAAGCTGATTCATTCGCCAAAAAGCCAGCATCTCCGCCCATTGCAGCTGAAAAAGCCTGTGTCATGCTGAGCATTGGATGAGACCAAGGATAAAGAGGTCCCAACAGCTCCGAGTTGGCAATGAGGATAGCCGGCAATGTCAGCATTACATTGACGGTGCTTGGACCGGCAAAGCTTTTAAAATAGGTCGCAAGCCAAAACTGAAGGGCGGCAAGCGGAAGGCACGACAGCCATCCCATAAGGCAGCTCATGACCAGGCTGTACCAGGGGAACGGAGAGCCGAATCCTTGAACGCTTCCCACAAACCAGATGCCGATCAGGAAAAACAGCTGCGTGAATAGCAGCAAGATCATGATGATGACATATTTGGCAGCGTACACTTGAACCCTGCTCACCGGCAGGGTCAACAGCTGCTTCCATCCGCCGTGGGCATGCTCGTTACTGCACAGTAGAGCGGCAAGTACACCTGTCAACAATGGCAAAAACAGCGCACTGTGCGTAAGGATCATTTGTGTGCTCAGTGCAAGCCATTTGCTCGAGCCAATGCTGAAGAGCGGGAAAAAACCGATGACAGCGGAAAGGGCTGGACTGGCGAGCACGATAAACCAGATTTTTGAATTTTTTAGTTTCAGCCACTCGGAGTTCAATAGTTGATAGAACATACTATGCGACATCCTTTCGTGATAGGGATAACAAGGCAAATAAATAGATGAGCAGTCCCACGGCCAATCCCTTTATGACTGAGAGGGTGCTTTGCCCTATACCATCTATTAACAATGGCCATTTCCATGGCATCCACTCAGGCAGTCCGTGAGCATACATGATAAACACTGCACTTGCGATGCCGATTGTCAAAGCGATTCCTTGATTGGAATATTTCACCGAGAGCCAAAACTGTAAAAAAACGAAAGGTAGTGCTGCAAATAATGTATAAAAGCTCATCATCAACGCATCCCCGAGCGGAAATGTCTCCGAAAATCCAAGCAGTCTGCCGAGCACATATGTGCCCGCAGGAAGTATAGCTGTCGAGATCAGCATCATGGTGATAATGATGATAATCTTGGACTGGTACACTTTCCATTGTTTAACGGGGAGGGAAAAGAGTTTCTTCCACATATTTGCATGATGTTCCATTCCCGCGAGCAGCGAGTTGATCATCGTTGTTCCGAGAAGGAGGGAAGGCGGCCAGTAGGCATGGATGTTTTCAAGCAGGAACAGCCATTTATCCGGGTTCCGCGACATGAGGTAATCAAAGCGGAGCGCATAATTGGCCCCTTGCATCGCGACGACTCCGAGTGGGCCGAAAATGACGATTACCCATGTCAGTTTTCTGATCTTCAGAATTTCAGATTTCAACAATTCAGAGATCACAGTGTTTCTCCCCCTTTAGTCATGTCGAGGAAGATATCTTCAAGTGATTTCGATTCGTCGTAAATTCGGAAGATGTCAATCTCATTTTCAAAGAGTTTTCTGGCGAGCCGGGAAATTTCCATATCAGTCCTGTCCTCAATCATCAGGCCGCGCTGTGTTTTAACCGCCTCTACGCCCTCACGCGAGAAAATGTCTAACGCCCCGTCCGTGTCACTTGTCGAAAATACAATCTTTGTATCGGCCTTCGAACGGAGCTCTCCGATCGCGTCTTGAAAGAGCATTTCTCCGTTGGCGATGATTCCTACCTGGGTGGCTACTTGTTCAATTTCAGAAAGCAAATGCGAGGAGATCATGACGGTAATGCCGTAATCGGACGGCAGTCTGAGGATGAGCTCGCGTATTTCAAGGATTCCCGCCGGATCCAATCCGTTTGTTGGTTCATCGAGAATGACGAGTTTCGGATATCCGAGCAGCGCTGCAGCTATGCCTAAGCGCTGCTTCATGCCGAGCGAATATTCTCCCGCTTTCTTGTCCGCCATTTTCGTCAATCTGACCATCTCAAGCACATCGTCAATATTAGACTTCGGAACATTCAGTATCTTCCGGATTGCCTCCAGATTCTCCTCGCCTGTGAGATGAGGATAATATGACGGCGATTCCACAAGTGAACCGACGTTTCGCAGAATGTCAAGCCGATTGCTTTTCAAGTCCTTCCCGAAGATTCTCGTTTCGCCTTTTGTCGGGTTGATGAGTCCGAGCAGCATGCGAATCGTCGTCGTTTTTCCTGCACCGTTTGGACCGAGGAAGCCATAAATTTCTCCCTCTTGAATGCACAAATTCACGTTTTTCACAACATCTGTTTTACGGTATGTTTTGGTTAATTGTCTCGTTTCCAGAATATATTGATGTTCATCCATTTTTTCATCCCCTTGATCGCATTTTTCCTTGTTTTATTCGTCAAATGTGGAATCAGTACTTTCTTTTCAAAATGAACAGATAGATAGTACCGAAAATTACGCTTAGTGCAAACATTAATGACGTTATTTTTTGATACATTAGTCCACTGATGTCATGGCCGAATCCGAAGAAAATACTCAGTGCGATAAGCGCTGCAAGCACATAAAACATAGATGAGTAGACTCTTAGGAAAATTGCTTCTGACCGTTCATCCCTGCCCATACGCCTCGATACTATCCAGATAATTGCCAGGCAGGCGAGGATCACCACTCCTCCAATACTATTTCCGTATACCGCAATCTGTTCGATATTCATGGTAATCATCCTCCATAATTAGTTATTTCAATTAAATTGTAAAGTAAACTTCACTTATTGTAAAGTGTGCTTTACGAATTTTAGAAAAAGACACGCTTCTTGACGATCCAAGAGCGTGTTATGAAATCATTTCTTTATAGAATTCACTGTAGAAACTGGACTTTTTCAGCAACTCATGGTGTGTGCCCGATTCGATGATTCTTCCGTTGTCGACAACGACAATCATGTCACAATTCATTACTGTCGTAAGTCTATGGGCAATCACAATTCTTGTGCAGTTAATATCAGAGAGATACTCGTCAATCTTTGATTCATTTAAATGATCAAGTGAGCTGGTTGCCTCATCAAGGACGAGAATCGACGGTTTTCCAAGAAGCGCCTTTGCGAGGGCGATTCGCTGCCTTTGCCCGCCAGAAATATTCATGCCCATCTCAGATACCATTGTATGATACTGCATTGGCATCTTCATAATTTCTTCATGGATTTGGGCAGCCTTTGCGGCTTCGATTACTTCTTCGGGAGACGCCTCTGGATTATGGAGAATTATATTATCATAAATGCTTCTATTAAACAGCATGACATTTTGAGGTACGGTACCAATTTGCCGACGCAGGTGGCCCAGATCAAGCTCTTTCATGCTAACGCCGTCGTAATAGATGTCTCCCGAAGACGGTGCGAATAGCCCGATTATCATGTTGGCGAGTGTCGTTTTTCCTGATCCTGACTGTCCAATAAGAGCAACTTTTTGTCCTTTCTTGATATCGAGTGTAACATTATGAATCACATTTTCGCTGTATTTAGAGTAGGAGAAAGTGACATTCTTTAACAGAATATTGCCTTCAAGTGTTTTTTTCATCTTGTCTCCCTCCATTTCTCCAGGTGCATCGAGGACATCTTCAACTCGTTTTAGGTAGGATGTTGTCAAGATAAAAGAATTGATCGTTTGAACGATATTGCCGCTCAACATGAAAAATTGGTTTGAAATGGCATGAAATGCTACCAATACCCCAAGCGTGATACTTCCTGCAAACACTTGGTGTGCTCCAACCCATAAGAGGATCAGGGGAGCCATAAGCTGCATTGTATTGCTTGCGGTGTTTACGCGGTTCAGTACAATTTCTTTCTTCCTATAAGCGCTAAGAAGATTCCTGAATCTCTGAAGCCATCTATTGTAAATCTTGCTTTCCACACCGGACGTCTTTACTCCAAATATTCCATAGAGCATTTCTGTCTGCGCTCCTTGCACTTCGGAATGCTCTTTAATCTCCATCTGATTCGTCTCTGCGAGGTATCTTTGGCTCACGGCGATTAGTATTACATTGGTAGATGCTATCAAAGCGACTATAAAAACCATTAGAGGCGATTGCAAGAACATATACAATAGGATGACCAGCAAAACAGCGGAATCCAGCAGACCTTTTACTACCTGGTTGGCCAGCTGGTCGCGGATCACCTTCATGCTGTTCGCCCTAAAAAGCAAATCTCCGAAGGAACGCAGAAGGAAGAACTGGTACGGCAGCCTGAGAAGGTGACTGAAAAATCTAGTTTGGATCTCATAATCAAGCGCATTATGAAGAGTGATCAGAATTCTCCCCCGTAAAAACGTAAATAGGGTATTGAATAGGATCAGCCCACCAATTCCGGCTAAGAATATATTCAGTAGATCCCGATAGTCGGGGACAATAATCTTGTCAATGACAAATTGGATAAAGATTGGCATCGCTACTGTGAACATCTGTAGCAAGAATGTGAGAAACAGGATACTAATGAAAATCTTTGGCCTATTCGTCACTAAATAAGAGAAGGATGCCCAGACGTTTTTTCTGCTCCGGCGTTCAAAATTTTTGTTGGGATATAAAGTAAGTACGTATCCCGAATATTTCTCCGTGAATTCTTTCTCTTTCAGCTTCCTCCTTCCAGAACCTGGATCAACGATTGTATAAGCTTGTTGTGCAACCTTCTCGAGAATAACGAAATGATTGTTTTCCCAGTACAGGATTGCTGGCAGTATGAGAGTCCCCAGTTGCCGGCTATCAGCTTTATACGATTTCGTGTCGAAATTCAGCTGCTCCGCCAACTTTTTAAGATGGAACAAAGTCGTTCCATCACGGCCGTTTCCCATTCGCTCCCGAACCTCGTACATGGATAAGTCATTTTTGTAATAGGACGAAATCATTGCGATGCAACAAAGTGCGCATTCGGTCTGCTGCATCTGTTCAATGAAAGGAACACGCCTGCGAGTTGGAAATAATTTTTTCTTCTTTAACATACGGCTCCTCCCTTTGGCAGCTCCAAAGCCAGAACTGATGGTATTTCGGGGTTTTTGAACCTCAACAGGCTATACCCAATCCCCGTCCGGCCAAGCATGAAGCCATCCATCTCCGCTCTAGGATCTAAGCCAAACCTCCAACCGTACGTCTTTTTCTGGGAAAGAACAATATCAACTAAATCCCTTGCTTTCTTTTCCAGTTTTACGTCATTCAGCTCTTGGGAGGCTGTTAGGAGGATGTCCGCGTTTCCCATAGTTCCGTGGCAAAGACAGTGGCTTTCTATTACCCCTTCGCATATGACCGTTTTCAAAGATATGTCGAGGTCCTTTGCGATAAGTTCTAAATTTGATGTGTTTTTCAGCATCAGTCGGGATAGGGCAATGCCCGGCGCTCCGTGACACCAGTAAACTCTTTTTCGTTTCTGATTTTCGGAAGCTGCAGCCGAGTCCCAATTGCCTGTGGCTGGATCGTAAAATGTATTTTCATATAAAAGTAATTTTTCAGTTTTATCTTTATAGATTTTCTTCCCTGTTACTTTTCCAAGTGAGCCGAGTGCCCAGGCGTATCCCGATGCTCCATGAGCAAGGCCGGTCCCCTCATCGATTTCAGTCAGCAGCTGCATGAGTCTATCTCCTGCAAATTGAGCCATATCCAAATAGTCTTTGTCTCCCGTTTCTTGATAGATATTAAGCGACATCACGATAAAACCGGCCAGACCTCCTGAGAAATCAGGGTTTTTTTCATCACGGATGATATCATGTAAAGAAGGCAACCTTTCCTTTGCCCGCCGGATCAGTTCGCGGTCATTCCATAGTAGTCCAAGGTGAACCAGTCCATACAAAAATGCGCCTTCTCCACTGAAAGCCGAAACGGAAGGGTTGAGCGGTTTGTCGCCGGCTTTTCGAATAACTGTTTTGATCGCACCACGGCTTAGTTTTTCGTATTGACAATTGTTTGTTTCCCTCGCTAAATAAGCCAAAAAGAGAGCATAGCCAAGTAATCCATCATATAGATCAGAGCTCTTGACCGACACGTTAACGCCTGTTTCCTTATTTAAATTTAATCCAAGCCAGTTCACTTCAAGGTTATCCTCGATAATAGCCCTGTCTTTTAATTGTCTGCCTAGCTCCAATGCTTCCTTAATGATAGAGGAAGGAGAAAGGTTCCCTTTTCTTTTAGGTAGGGTTGGGACGGTCTGATGAAATTTCCATACGTCGCCCAGCATGGATGCGAGAGACCACCTTAAATATTGTGTTTGTTTTTCTAAGTCGCTTTTGCTAAGTTTGTTGATCCTTTTGAAAATAGATTCAAACCCTGTTTCAGAAAAGAAAGAGGAGATAAGGTGTCCATTGCTGTTATAGAGATCACGGCTGTTTAGTGTAAAATAGAAATACGGAACGTCATGTCTTAGCAGATCCTTTGTTTCATGCTTGACTAGCTCCTCGAATTTTGAGCTTTGGTTGGTCACTTGCCACAGAATATCGAACATTTGCACTCGGTCAAGCCCGTTCTGTACATAATCGGGATGCAGGCTGTTATGGAGGAATTCCATGTACACGTGTGTTGGCCTGAATACCTGGCGGACATGGGCTTTACCATAAGGCTGCAAAGGGCCATCAACACTCATGAATTCTTCCTTATGGCGAAGAAACAGTTTGTACATGTCTGAAAAACCTGTTTCCAATTCAGCCGAATAATCGAAGGCGGACATTGTTTTCCCTTTAAACATCGGTTTGTTTTTGTACTCACCCGACTTTGCGGGAACACGGGTCATCTTAATTTCATCGGTTCCCTCGCCTTCAAGATGGAGGCTCTTTATTTTTTTTGATACCTGGTTTTGACCTGCGCCTAGGGCGCTCAAGTCAAAGTCAATAATTGAATGCTCAAAAGAAGGGAGTGGAAGCATCAAAGTTGAGTAGACCGAATCGTTTAGCTCAAGTGCCAGTCGGCTCTGGACTCTGAGCTGTTTCATCATTTCCAGATTTCGGCTGAAAAGCGTCTCTAAATCTATCGGAACTGGGTATTCCCCGTGCGCGATAATATTTTCTGCATGAAAATCGGAGGAGCCCAAGATGTAGAACAGCGCAGTATAAGCTCCTTGCCTATAATAAAAGCGACTCACCTCATCTTCATGTGTGCACTTTTCGTACGGGACAAACTCCTGCCAGCCGTAGGTTCGGCAATCCAAACTTTTGGCTGATTGGAGAGGATACTGCAAACCTTTCCCGTTCAGCCAAGACAGCAAGGCTTCGAAAATTTTATCGATCAAAATCTGTCGTGGTTTATAAACTAGCTTGTTGCCGGTTTCAAATTCCAGTAGAGCAACAGTTCTGCCGTTTTGATGTGTATCACCGAGGCCCATTTTCAGTCTCTCTAATCGATGGAGACGGTTCCCAAATTGATATTTGATGCTCTCGTGATCTTTCACAAAACGTTGGATTAGTTCCACGGTGACGTCCAGAGTATTTTGCATGCTCTCAGTCATCAACCGCGAAAGGACTGGATAGTTTCCGAAGAATTCCATCCTGAGTTCATGATCCTCATTGAGTTGGCGCATAAAGTGCTCAAATCGTTCTTCACCCGTTTCTCCTTCGAGCATCCCGACCTTTCTAGCGATGTTGACTTCGAGAATCACACATTTCATCAGCATTGAATGAAGCCGTTCATAAAGTGTATTAGCAATCGACTTGATTATGGTTTCAAGGTTTACCAGGCTGGTGTTAATATGCCTGAGTGCATCAGCAAGCCGCTTTTTCGCATACTGGATGAAAGGATCAACCAATGCTTGAAAGCTGGTGTAATCCAATGGAGTTGATTTATATGTATGCATCACTTTTTCAAATACCGTAGTCCACGGCAATTCTTTCTCCACAACTGGATTATCCTTCTCTTCTATGTACTGCATCAGCTGTTCTATAGTCAAGCGGTCCATTTTGAGCCGCTTCTCGAGCATTCCTTCGGGTATAGCCCTTTTCCACTTATTGAACTCTTTTATATTAACAGCTGGCGTTTTTGTGCCGGTAATTTTTCGTTCATTCAGATAAGCAGAACGGCTGAACATATCCTTCATTTTTGCAACAGTCATGTTAATCTCCCCTTTCTTTTATGCATACATTTAAGAAAAGTTGGATATAATAGATAACGAAACGGTTGGCCTCGATAAAACATGACCAACCGCCCCTTGTTTTTCATTTTCCGGCCAAACGTTATGTAAGAAGAAGGATCTGAGCTCCCATTCTAAATCCCTCTCATACTAGCATTGGCCAAATTAGCAATCAGATGTACATGCGTTAGACGGACACCAAACAGCTGTAACCAATGTTCCACATGGCAATGAAGAAGGAGTAGTGTGCGGTGTAACATCCGCAGCACCTGCAAGGTTCTTTAATTCTTCTTCGTTGACCTCGCCGACAGGGTTAGAAAACTCAAGATTGGCACGTTTGTTGGCATCACGGTAAATTGCAGCCATTTCACGATGTGACATTCGTTTCACCTCCTTTCAAGTAGTTTGTTTTCAAGATTCAATATGTTCGGTACCGCCTCACTGTCATATTGCTTCAATAACCCCATTCCGATGCCAGCCAGCCCGGTCATTAACCCTTTAGCTTCCGTTCCCCTTGATATACCATAATTCCACATTTTCTGTTTAACGATCTCCAACAATTGCGATCTGACAGATTCGATATAAACGTCCAGTTCACGATCCTGAAGTACTTGTTTGGCATAGAGGAGAATTTCTAATTGTCCAAAGTCACCGTGGCAGTAAGAGCGGTTATTACCAAATCCTTTGTGCAAAGTCGTTTCAAGCGCAACTTCAATTTCCCTGTCGAGCAAAGGATCCGTCCAGCCATTTTCCTTCAGGCGGAGCCTTGACAATAGTATTCCCGGAGCTCCATGACACCAGGCGTATGAGGATGTATCCCTTCCTGGCGTTCGCCAGTTTTTCTCCTTTTCATCATAAAATGTCCGCTCATATTCCAAGGCTTTCGATATATACGGAAGGATTGCTTTGTTTTCAGTCCAGTAATTGAGAGAGGAAAGAGCAGCAGCGGTACCTCCCGTACCATGCGAATAGCCTGTCAGAACTGAGCCGTCCAAGACAGAAGGCCAGCCCATTCCGCCGCTTTTCATTACACGACCGTGTTTCATTAGATGTTTTCCGCATGAAATAGCTCCCTTAACCGCTTGGATGCTTCCTGTTCGATGGAAAATACACAGCAGGATGTCAAGTGCTCCCGTAGCACCACCTATATAATCAAAGATTGTATCCTCGTTGATCATCGCGATATATCCTGGCAAGGCTTTTTCCACCTGTTGGTGAAGAGATGAATCATTCCAGAGTTCTGCAAGTAGGATGGTTGTAAACAGGTTTCCGCCTACACCGCTGTATGCCCCGAGGCTCCAAGTTGGATTTTCGCTGAATTTTTTCATATCATTTAGAATCGGAACAATTGCTTGTTCCGCCGCCTCTTTAAATCGTTGTTCACCTGTAAAATACGAGAGGTAAGCTAGAAAGAGGGCTATTCCGCTGTTGCCGTTATAAAGATCGAGTCCTACGGGAGAAATTTTCCATATCACTTCATTGTTTCCTTCCAGCACGGTACTGATCCAGGTAAGATCCTTTTTGTTCCTGTTCACCCCTTGTATTTTTGTCTTCAGTAAGTAATTTCCTATATCGACTGCCTGTTCTAGGAAATCTTCTTTAGCCGGAGCTGTCTTATTCCAGAATGGATCAATTTTCTCAACATCCGCATAATGATCTGCACTTGAGGCGAGCATGACCATATGCAAAACCTGTAGTTGCCCGTATAAGTCCTTTTCGTCAAGACTTCGTATCTTTTCCAAGACAAGGTCAAACGCAGGGGAAAGAAAGAAGTCTCTGATGACTCTTCCGTTTGAGCTCCATAAATGCCGCTCGCCCGGTCTGGTTGTGAATAAAGGGACATCATGGCGGCGTAAATCTTCCATTTCATCAATGATAATACTCTCCATTTTTGGAACCTGGAGGCACTTTAGCCACAGCCTGTGTAAAAAAACTTCCTGATCAACTGGATCTCGAAGCAAATCAGGATGGACTAGACTACGCAGGAATTCTCCATAGACCGCTGTTGGTCTTAAAATCGTCCTGACTCTGACTTGCTTGAATCCTTGCAACTGGCTGGTAAGCTCTACTTTGTTTGCAGCCATAAATCGGTAGACGGCCGTAAAGCCCTCGACAATTTCAGATAGATAATCGTGAAGATTCACGAACTTCCCATTATAGCTTGGCAGATTGAGGCCGGCTTCCAAAAAGGCTATCCCCTTTTTCAAATATGCCTGGTCAGTACCCTTATCGACAATTTGGGCCACTTCAAACGGGAGGCGCTGATTTCCTTTCCCTCCCAATCCACTTAAATCAACACCTGATTTATTCCGGTCCTTCCGCTGATAAAGCAAATTAGGTAGCATGCCGGAAGCCATAATCGATTTCGAGAGCATTTTATCGGCTTGTCCAAGAGCTTCTTTGCTGTAACTGTCATCGTAAATATTCTGATGAAACAATGATTCCATATCGACGAACACCGGGTGACCACCCATTGCAATGATATTTCCATAGTGAAAATCAGTTGCGTTCAACACATACAGTACAGCAAGTTGAGCGCCCATACGTTTATAAAAATCTTTGACTTCTTCGGCTGATTGGCAGGCTTTATATTGAATAAATTCCGTCCAACCATGATCATCTGCATTGACCACCTTCATTTTGTAGAAATTCGGAATATTGTTCTCCTGAGCATTTAGCCAAGATAGCAACTTCTGATATTGTTGGTCTGCGTCCAAGGGTCTTGGTTTATAGACGAGCGATTGGCCGCCTTCGAATTCCAAAATTGAAACACTTTTTCCATTGTCGTGTGTGTCCCCTTTACCAAGGTGAATCTTCCTTAATCTTCCTATTTTCGGGAAGGTTTTAATCAGCACGGGCCAGTCATTTTCTAGATGCTCAACAATATCCCTAATAAAGCTAACTGAGCTATTGACTTTGTGGATCAAAAGGGAGATGAGGCTCTGATACTCGCTTCCGAATGAGGATAGGAACTTTTTATCTGTCAAAATTTCATGTTCGAAATAGTCATACCGCTCTTCGGGGGTGCTGCCTTTCAGGAGTCCCTGCTCTCGGTATACATTCAGCTCAAGCACGAGGGTCTTGTGGCAGATAGAATAGATGTCGTCATTCATTTGTTCAAGCAAGTCTGAATATAACTCGTTTTCTGAAAAATCGAATGAATGGTTATGTATGTATAAAGTTTTAAGTTTGGAGAAAGCTAGTTTCAGGAAATGATCGATGAATGTACCGAACTTTTTATTTTGTTCCGTCTGGCGTGCCGGCAGAGGATCAAGCGCTCCCTTAAGGATTAAATCCCAATCATCAAACCAGGGATGAACATTTTCTACAGCACTCTTTTTGCCGCCAAACTTTAAGGCTAATATATGATCAATGTTTATTCCAGATATTTCATTTAGGCTTCTTTTCATATACTCTTCATTATTGTAGAAGAAACGGCTCCAAAATTTGATCTGCTCTAACCGCTCTGAATCCGTTCCCTTCAACATGCTGTCCATTGTTTCACTCCTAACCTTTTTCTGAATGAGATGCACACGGCCGGCAAAATGCCGGCCAGATTCAACTAATATCTTGTACTGAAGAGTACACCAGGAACCTTTATTACCTAATTGACAGCTGATGTTGCACCAAGCACAGCCGCCTGCAAGCATTTCCATTTCACTGTCTGACAGCTTGTCCATTAAATCACCCGCAGGGTTGGTCACTTGGCAGTTGTGTAATAGGATTTTTCCATGCTTCCAAATTTGAAGTTTTCCTACATCTCTTTATTAACATTATTTTTGTAGACAGTCGTTAATATCGGCTGGGTTTCATTTGCAGCTCCGTTGACATTCTTTTGTAAGAGTGCACCATTGACCTTTGTTACCTAATTGACAGCTGATGTTATACCACTCGCAGCCGCCTGCAAGCATTTCCATTTCACTGTCTGACAACTCGTCCATTAAGTCACCGGCAGGACTTACAATTTGGCTGTTCATACGTGCAACAGGATTTTTCCATGCTTCGATCTTTGACATTTTCCTTCACCTCTTAATTAATTTTGGGAGCTCAGCATTATTATAACAATAATTAGAATTGTTGGATTATTTTTGGGCTATTTTGGATTATTTCTTGTGCAAAATGCCCTATTTCAAAATTATTGTGTCCAATAAGTTAAATATTCGAAAATATCTATACATAAACTTTCCTTCTTTGTATAATTGAGATGAAATACCTAATATGTATATTTTAGGAGTGTTAGTAATGGATCTGCCAACCCAATTAATTGGAGGTATGCTTGAAACATTCTTGATTATAACGATTGGTATTTCGTTATTGAATGTCAGCTATAAAAACAAATTTTTCAGCCTGCTCTTAATCAGCCTTTACGGAAGCATTGTATTGTATCTGGTGAAAAGTTCTTTTCCTCCTCTGCTGTACCTTTCCATTATGGTTTTGGCGATCAGTTTACCGGTTTCGCTTTTTTTGAACCTCAGAATTCTGTTATCGATAATCGGCGTTTTATTGGGTGCTGTTTGTTTACTCGTATCCGAAGTGATTGGCTTCGCAATGTTAAGAGTTGCCGAGCCAGTTCTCAATGTAAAAGAGGGAAGCCTTGGTACGGCATTGCCCCATTTTTGTATCCTTTTATTCATGCTTTTCCTAATTCGAAAAAAGAGAGTGGTTTTAATTTCACCGAAGAAACAGGTGAAAGACTTGGACATAAAATTGTACATGATTTTGATACTGTCATTTTCTTTGCTGCTTCTATACTATTTCATCATCTATAAGAACCAAAAAGTAGAGGGCTTTATTAATCTTTTTTGGAGCATTGCCCTTGTTTCATTAACTTTTTTCACCTTGATTATCATGAGGCGCATTTTCTACAAAAACCTCCGTAACGCTGAGAATTCTTTAGAGGAACAATATGAGGAGGTTGGCAAATACATTCACTTCATAAAAAAACATAACCATGATCAGGGGCATCATCTTATCGCAATTCAACAAATGCTTAATAAAGGGCAATATGAAGAAACGAAACATTATCTAAGTGACGTGATGAAGGACTCCGCTTTAATCAGCGACATACTTCCTATCCATTCCATTGCGCTCAGCGCCCTGCTCCTTTCGTATAAGGATAAAGCCTTAAAGGAAGATATTCGTATTCACTATAAAATCAGCGATAGTCTGAGGGATTTTCCATGCAAGCTTTTTGAAACAAATAAAATATTTGGAAACCTGATCATGAATGCAGTGGAAGCCGTAAAAGAACTCGGTGATATTCCAGAACGGACAGTATATGTCCAGATTGATTCCGGAGAAGGTTACTACAGAATAGATGTAGGCAACTTTGGAGACGTAGAGCGGTTCGCTGAGGTGGTAGATCGGATTTTTGAAGAAGGATTTTCTACGAAAGGCAAGAAGGGAAGGGGATATGGCCTCCATATCGTTAAATCAGTCGTTGAGAAGCATCAAGGATTCATCTTTCCGGAGATCATCGATAGGATGATCGTCTTCAAAGTCAGGATTCCGAAGGAGTTAGGCGATGGTTAAGTTCACACCCAATTACTTGTCAAAAAAAATTTCGGAACAGATCATTTATTACAACCCTGATTTTCGTAGTAGGCAAGATAGCATACGATACGGGCTTGAGTGGATGCTTGCCGCCATCAATCAAATACTGCTGGTATTTATTATAGCTTGTTATTTTGACTGCGTGATACAAGCCATGGTCATCTTGTCGGCGGGCGGATTTTTGAGAATGTTTTCAGGGGGAAGCCACTTTAAAGGTTATTATTATTGTTTATTTTTCAGCACGTTTCAAATTATGGTGATCACGTACATATCCATAGAATTTGCTTTTCACTTCTCCCGGGGGATGAAATGGATGCTGATTGGCCTGATTGTCTTGTCATTTTTCATTTTCTTAAAAAAATCACCGAAACTGCATAAAAAGATGCAGGTATTCAGTCCTCAACAGAGAACAGAGATTAAATATAGGTCGATTTGCGTTTTTCTGGGTCTCATGCTGGTCAGCCTTTTGGTTGACAGCCAGCTTCAATACGGCATTTGGATCGCAATGATCATGCAAAGCATTACCTTGACTGACTCATGGCATAAAATCATCTTATCTTTTGATAAGAGGTTTAATAAAAAATAAAAGGGGACTAGGGAAATGGTGAAATTTATTACTTATTTGATTGGTGTATCCGCTTTGTTTTTCAATTCAATTACTTCACTAAGCAGCTGTTTCTGGTTTGCTTATGAACCGGAATTGCCTGAGGATTTAAAGAGTGACGATCATTGACGGTAAGAATATGCGTGATTGATGATGATCAAGATATTCTTGATTTTTTCAAAGAGGTTTCGGACAGCATCAGTCATGCTAGATTTGAATTAATCACAAGAGAAATAAGCGAGTTGATTTCCCACCTGGAGTCTGTGAATGAAGTCGATCTGGTCATTATCGATATCAATCTGAAGCAGTCAAGCGGTTTCGATTTAGCTGAATATCTGAAAGAGTATTATCCCAGTATCAGCATCATGTTCATGAGTTCCTACACAGAATACGCTCTGGATGGATATAAGTTTTATCCTATTGATTTTTTAGTCAAACCGATTAACATTTTAAGACTCAAATCAGCTGTAGAGCTTCTTCGAAATCATAAGGCTTTTTCAAAAAGAAACAATAAAAAGATAGGCATCAGTTCTAGCGGCAAAATTCATCTCGTAGATGTAGACAGCATTTTGTATATTGAAAAGGTGGGGAGAAAATCCTGCATAAATCTTGAAAATGGAAAGATCATTAAGTCAAGTCAATGTTTGATGACCCTTGAGGAAATGCTTAAAGGGAGCAACTTTTTTAGAACCCATCAGTCTTTCCTCGTTCCGTTGGATAAGATTGAGGAAATCATCCAAGACACCTACATGAAGTCGTATAATCTAAAAATTAAAAACTGCAAAAAGATTATCAATGTGAGCCGTAACAAATACCGTGAGCTCAAAGAACTTCTCACCGCGGTGATATAAAAGTAAAACTTTTACTTGATACAAGGCACGATGAATCGATTTAGCCAATCGATCATTGCGCCTTTATTTATGCTGCTGGACAGATGATTAAACAAGTATTGAAAATAAGAAAAGACTAAAAACTGATTTTCCTTTGCAGAACACTTTATGGATGGCGCGCATAAATGAGCTGAAACTAACCTCTCCTAATATTTTCGGCTTCTTCCTCCGTTTCCCTTCCTTAGAAAAGCATGATTTCCGGCTCCTGACTGCACAATACAAGGTAAAAAGGAGGCGGTTCTATGGGGACGGTCGTATCTTTTAACAATGAAAAACAAAAGAAGCAGATCAATTTGGAAAAAAAGCTTCTGCGCGAACTGTCTTTGGAAAAAATGCTGAATTCTGCGGAGGAATGCTTTGCTCCTCTTTTTCATTTTTTTTCTAAGCACACGGATATTTTGTATGACGGCTGCATCGATTTTGCCATTGAGGCCTATTTGCTGGGAGCCGAGTACGGAAAGTTCGGCTATCACGGAGAGCCCGTTCAACGAGCGATGGTCCGCTCAGAAAAAGAAGAAAAACAGCTTCTGCACGAGCTTTATGAATATGCGGTGAGCTGGTCTGAGGCTTTTAATATTCAAGCGGCTCATGAACCACTCTATTATGCTTGCGAATACTTCATCCAAAGCTGGTGGAAGGAAGGCTTCAGCGAGCGGGAAAGACGCTTTAAGCTTCGGCTCAGATAATTTATGTAAAAGTGCGGCCAAGCTGAATCATATTTCCTTTCCTTGTCCCATATGTTGTAGTAAGGACGAGCGGGAGGGAAAGGGATGAAGAAAAAAATAAAATGGCTCGGGTTTTTACTCGGCTTTGTCGTTTTATTATGTTTATTTCAATATCAATTTCACAATGATGATTCTTGGCGGTCATGGAATCTTCCGTTGAGCGGCAAGATCATTTATATTGATCCTGGACACGGGGGCGCGGATGGAGGAGCATCAAGCGGTGAACTCCTTGAAAAAGATGTGGCGCTTGAAGTATCCCTTAGAATCAGGGACTATCTCCAGGAACAGGGCGCCTTGGTGTTGCTGACGCGGGAGGACGATCATGATCTCGCTCCTGAAGAAACGAAGGGGCTCAGCAGAAGGAAAGCGGAAGACTTGCGGAAAAGGGTCGACGTGATCAACAATTCTGAAGCCGACCTTTACCTCAGCATCCATTTGAATGCGATTCCTTCCGCCCGATGGAGCGGTGCGCAAAGCTTCTTTTACGGGCAATATGAAGAAAACGAACGGGCCGCCAAGTTTATTCAGGATGAATTAAGACATAATCTTGAAAACACGACGCGGAAGGCAAAGCGGATACACGGCATTTATTTGATGCAAAATGTGAAAAAGCCGGGGGCCCTCGTCGAGATCGGGTTTTTGTCAAATCCGAAAGAAGCAAAACAGCTGGCCAAGCCCAAATATCAGGACAAAATCGCGGCATCCGTATATAAAGGTGTATTGCGCTACTTTACAGAAGACAGAGACCCTCCTGAATAAGAGGGTTTCTTTTTGTGTCAAAGACACTATAAGGAAAGATATGCTATACTTATTTTGTAAACGAATACAACAAAGGGTGAGATCAATGTTGCGAGAAGACGATGTAAAAAAAATAGTCGGCGATTTGGACGAGCCATTTCTTCACAAGCCGCTCAGAGAGCTGGATGCCGTCAAGGAAATTAAAATAAAACCCGAAAAACGGCACGTCAGCGTAAAGGTGGCGCTCGCAAAAACGGGATCTGCCGAACAAATGCAGCTTCAGCAGGAAATCGTCATACGGTTAAAAGAAGCCGGTGCAGAGACGGTCGGCCTGCGTTTTGAGGAGCTGCCTGAAGAAGTCGTGATGAATAATCAAGAGTCTGCCCAAGGGCAGGATCAATCTCTGCTGAATAGTGAAAAACAGCCTGTGTTTTTAGCGGTGGCAAGCGGTAAAGGCGGCGTCGGCAAGTCGACGGTGTCCGTCAATTTGGCTGTGTCTTTGGCTCGAATCGGAAAGAAAGTCGGATTAATCGACGCCGATATTTACGGATTCAGCGTTCCGGATATGATGGGAATCACTGTACGGCCGACGATTGAAGGAGAAAAGGTCGTGCCGGTTGAAAGATTCGGAGTCAAAGTAATTTCGATGGGATTTTTTGTTGAAGACAATGCCCCTGTCATTTGGAGAGGCCCTATGCTTGGAAAAATGCTGAATAACTTTTTCCATGAGGTTGAATGGGGAGATGTCGATTATATTATCTTAGACCTGCCGCCGGGAACAGGCGATGTAGCGCTTGATGTTCACTCAATGCTTCCAAGCTGCAAAGAGGTGATCGTGTCGACGCCGCACCCTACTGCCGCGTTTGTCGCTGCAAGAGCGGGCGCGATGGCTTTGAAGACCGATCATGAAATCTTGGGAATCGTTGAAAATATGGCTTATTACGAAAGCGTCAAAACAGGCGAAAAAGAATACGTATTCGGCAAAGGCGGAGGCGAGAAGCTCGCAGAAGAACTCGGTGTTCCGATTCTGGGCAAAATTCCGCTGAAGCAGCCCGATTGGGATGACAGCGAATTTGCGCCGTCCGTTTATGATGAAAGTCATCCGACCGGTGCCATTTATTTGGATATCGCCAAAAAAATCGACGAAAGCATTGGCGTAAAAGCTTAAAGATCAGAAAAAGCTTCCTCCGCGGAAGAAGCTTTTAGTGAATGAAAAGCGGCTTAGCTTTGTTTTTCTTCGCCGCCTTTCATTTCTTCTTTCATGCTTTCAGAAGCAGCTTTTTTCAGTTCCTCTTCAAACTGCTTTCTGTAGAGCGGGCTTGACAGAGTGTCAGATATGACTTCCTGCAGGTGGGTTCGGAATTCCTGGCTTCTGACAAGTTCACCGTATTTTTTGGTCATTTCAGGATCCTGCATGACCTGCATCAGCATTTTTTGGTACTCAGGATCTTTCATCAGTTTTTTCAGCACTTTTTCATGTTCATTTTGAAGTGTTTTGGCAAAGCCTTCTGCGAATTTTGGATCTTCGAAGACTTTTTTCCAAAATTCAGCTCCTTTTTTGGAGGTCATTGTTTTTTCAACGGTTTCTTTGACGGTTTTTTCATCCATCACAAGTGTTTCATTTAATTTGTCATCATTTAATATTTCTTGAATCGCTTTTTTTCCGTCATCTGTCTTTAATATATCGACAACCATCTTTTTGGTTTGATCATAGTCCATCTCAGCTGCTTGGTCCGTGGGAGCACAAGCTGTTACAGATAGAAACAGAAAACAGCTTATCGATAGCATTGTGGTCTTGAACATGCTTAAGCTCCTTTCGAAAACTCGTCTTACCTTTAATATGAATGTCTTTTATAAATTTATACATAACAAAATATCGCTGCTACAGCGTTTACTTAGGGGTTGGGAAGTCTACAATGAAAAGCCGTAATCTCGTCCGATTTTTCTTTTCCGTGTTGGGTGTCGGAGCTTTGACTACAAGTATTGTCGGTTTTGCCATTGAGTGGGGAAGATATAAGGAGCTGTTTCTTTCCTTCGAGGTATTGGAGATTCTTTCTGTTCTATTTTGGTTTATCGGGGTTGGCATGATCTTTAGCGTGATTGCTCAAATGGGGTTTGTGATTTTCTTAACGATTCACCGTTTTGCACTGGAAATCTTCAGATCTCATTCTTTGTGGAATTCGATTCAGCTGTTTTTGATTGTATTTGTCGCGTTTGATTTGGTTTACTTGCGTTTTCTGTTTTTTGAAAAAGAGGGAGGCTCCATCATTCCGTATATTTGGCTGCCGCTCTTTATTTTGGCGGTAAGCATTGCGGCCGCTTATGCAAAGCAAAAACAGTCCTCTAAAAAAACGTTCGTTTCCGCATTATTTCTAATGTTTGTTTTTACTGTGATGGAGTGGTTCCCGGCGTTAAGGGTCAATGAAGAGGACTGGCTCTATTTAATGCTGCTTCCTTTATTAGCCTGCAACGCTTTTCAACTTTTAATGCTCCCAAAATTTCAGGCCCGCGCTTAGACCGGTTGCTATTTTACTTCTGATGATTTTGCATCCGTATTTGCGATTAAATCGCTGACGGTTACATTTTTGAGTCCCTTGCTTCTGAGGTGGTGCACGATCTCAGGCAGGGCTTCTTTTGTTTGTTTGGCCGAATCTGAAGCGTGAAAGAGCACGATATCACCAGCGCTCACCGTTTCATTTACGTTTTGTACGATCTTTTGAACCCCCGGGTTCGTCCAGTCATCCGAATTAATACTGTAGTGAACGACGGTATAGCCGTACTGTTTAGCGACATCGAGTACGTCTTTATTAAACTGGCCGGTCGGCGGCCTTAAAAGCGTGAGGTCCTCAAGACCGAGTTTTTGAAAAGAGTTTTGTGCTTTTGTTAAGTCTTTTTTGATTTCGCTTTTCTTCATTTGCGAATAGTTTTTATAAGCATAGCCCATGCTCCCGATCTGATGACCGTCTTTACGGATTCTTTCCACGACATCCGGATGGCGCTCCGCCCATGAAGCTGAAAGAAAAAAGGTCGCATCTTTAATACCGTTTGCTTTTAATGTATCTAAAATAGGCATGGCCTTTTGATCTCCCCAGCTGATATTAAAGGTAAGAGCGACTTCGTTTGTATCTGAGTCTCCTCTATATACCGCTTTTGCTCCGCTTTCTGTAGAAAACACAGGAAGAGGGAGCAGGTTTTGTACATAAAAAAAGCTTGCTGTCGCAAAAGCGGCTATCATAATAATGATTAACTGCTTAATCCGTTTCATATGCCACACATAAAAATGGTTCACAGAGAAACTCCTCCTTGTCCATGCTGCTTTGTATTCATCCTATGCTTGTTTAAAATAGAACATAACAATAATTCATCTTAAGAAAAAAATTAAAAAGAGGGTTGACCAGATTTGAATTAACATGTTATATTATTATTCGTCGCTGATAAACAGCTGACATGAAAAAGCTCCAACAAATAATTTTGAAAAAAGTTATTGACAAATATGTGGGCTTGATGTTATATTATTAAAGCCGCTGAACGAAGCGGAAATGATCTTTGAAAACTAAACAAGACAAACGTACCTGTTAATTCATTAAATAAATCGCACATGCGAATGTGCGTAGTCATTATCAAACTTCATGGAGAGTTTGATCCTGGCTCAGGACGAACGCTGGCGGCGTGCCTAATACATGCAAGTCGAGCGGACAGATGGGAGCTTGCTCCCTGATGTTAGCGGCGGAC